>JAESTR010000204.1 GCA_016763495.1 Kordiimonadaceae bacterium | reverse complement strand
TTTGCGCACGGTTATTGATGGTGGCACGATCACTGCAGGTAACGCCAGCCAGCTGTCAGATGGTGCCTCAGCATCTGTGTTGATGGAAGCTAAAGTTGCCGAGAAGAAAGGCCTTTCGCCGCTTGGTATATACCGGGGCATGGCTGTTGCTGGTCTCGGCCCTGACGAAATGGGCATTGGTCCAATCTATGCCATTCCAAAGTTGCTTGAGAAAAACGGCCTAACAATGGACGACATTGGCTTGTGGGAGCTGAACGAAGCTTTTGCTGTGCAGGTTCTTTACTGCCGTGACAAGCTGGGTATTCCTGATGAGCTGTTGAACGTGAATGGTGGCGCTATTTCCATTGGGCATCCATACGGCATGTCAGGGGCACGCATGGTTGGTCACGCGCTTATCGAAGGCAAACGTCGTGGTGCCAAATATGTTGTTACCACAACGTGTGTTGGCGGCGGCATGGGCGCAGCAGGCCTGTTTGAAGTAGCTTAGCTAGAGCTCTAGCTTTAAAAAATATGAGAGTGGCTGATCCGTTAGCCGCTCTTGCTTCTCCCCATATGAATATAGTCTTCGGCAGCCCTAAGGCGCCGTCATTCAAAGGAATTCAGGTATGAAAGCCGTTTTGTGTAAGGAACTTGGTCCTGCTGATCAATTGGTTGTTGGTGAAGTTGATACGCCAACGCCGGGAAAAGGCGAAGTCCTTATCGATGTGAAAGCCGCGGGCTTAAATTTCCCTGATGTGTTGATGATCCAAGGAAAATATCAATTCCAGCCAGACTTGCCCTTTGTTCCCGGCGGTGAAGCCGCGGGTGTCGTCACTGAGTTGGGCGAAGGCGTTACAAACGTAAATGTCGGTGACCGCGTAATATTCACCAATCAGGTTGGCGGTTTTGCTGAAATGGCTGTGGCAAATGCAGAAATGTTAATGCCATTTCCTGAAAGCATGCCTTTTGAAGTGGCGGCAGGGTTAACCATTACCTATGCTACGACTTACCATGCCTTCAAACAGCGCGCTGAGCTGAAGGAAAGTGAAACAGTACTGGTTCTTGGTGCCGCAGGCGGTGTTGGTTTGGCAGCAGTTGAGCTGGCCAAAGCTGCAGGTGCAAAAGTAATTGCTGCTGCAAGCAGCGACGAAAAACTAGAAGTATGCAAAGCCGCAGGCGCTGACGAACTTATTAATTATACGACCGATGATTTGAAAGCCAAACTCAAGGAATTGACCGGTGGTAGGGGCGTGAACGTGGTCTATGATCCTGTTGGCGGCGATTACACAGAAGTTGCTGTGCGGAGCATGGCTCCGGGTGGGCGCTTGCTGGTTATTGGATTTGCCGCTGGTGATATCCCACGTATCCCGCTTAACCTCTGCCTGCTTAAACAGTGCGCCATTGTTGGTGTCTTTTGGGGTGGTTGGGCGCGCGGTAATCCAGCTGGGCAGGTTCAAAATATGCAGGACCTCTTTGCTTTGTATGAAAGTGGTACTATCAAGCCGCGTGTGCATGAAGTTTTTCCACTTGAACGGGTTACTGAAGCCTTTAATAGCTTAACCGAACGGAAGGCAAAGGGTAAAGTAATCCTCCGCCCTTAAGTTGATTTTTTCATTTCTAGACTGTTTAGTCTTGTATTTGAATTTTTGTAAGATATGGTGCGCCAAAGTCGTTTTATACGAACCTAGGAAATGCCTATGAATGCCCTTCGGCTCATCGCCGGAAAAACCGCAAGACGCCGCATTGAAGAACATGGTTTAACGCCTGAGCTCGTGCGGTTGGTCTTGGGTGCGTCTGGTGGGCCGAAATGGCTTGTTCTCTTAGGCTTGGATAAATTGATTTTTGGTGAGTGGCTGGCAAACAGTAGCCACCAAATAGACCTTGTTGGGTCATCCATTGGCGCATGGCGCATGGCAAGTGTTGCGCATCCCAACCCAAAGGCTACGATCGAAAAATTCATTGAAGTCTATCTTGAAATGAAAAAAGAGCACGGGAAGAATGCTAAGACATTCACCAAAGTCTCTTATGATTTTCTTGAGGAAATATACGGACCTGATGATATTTTGGCCATTCTTGGCAATAAGACACGCAATTTGAATATCGTGACAATCCGCGCAAAAAACCTGAGTGTCACGCCGTCAGCACTTCGCGGAGGTGCTGAAATTTTAGCGTCTGTCGGTGCCAATGCAATTGACAGAGCGCACCTTGCTAAATTTTATGAACGGGTTGTGTTTCATTCTGGCAAAAGTGTGCCTTGTCCACTGGCGTGGCAAGGTTTTGACCGTAAAGATGTGAAATTGAGAAGTGACACATTTGCAGATGCGTTGATGGCCAGTGGGTCTATCCCGTTTATGACTGATGCGATTGTGAATATTGGTGGGGCCCCGACAGGTGTATACCGGGATGGTGGCTTGGTAGATTACCACTTCGATGTACCGTGGCGTATGGAAAGCGGCATAGTATTATATCCGCATTTTTATCCGCATATTGTGCCGGGGTGGTTTGATAAGAAAAAAATAAAACGCCGGGCAAAAAGGCGATACTTGGGACCAAATGCTGATGTTGGCTCCTAGCGATGATTTTGTTGCTGGATTGCCTGGAGGAAAAATTCCGGACAGGAATGATTTCTCCCGCATGAGTGACGAAGACAGGCTCAAAAACTGGGCCGTGGTAATAAGTAAAAGTGAAAAATTGGCAGAAGAGTTTTCTATGTGTTTAGATAGCCCCGGGCAGTTAATGGACCGGCTAGAACAAGCACCCGAATAACGAAAACCTTATAGAGACAACGGGAGAGAATAGTGGGCGCACCATTCATAAATAAGATTAGTTTTGATGACAGCGATATGCTGGCCAATCACATGGGCGAATTTGTTAATCGCTGTGTGGCTGAACACGGCGATAAACCTGCTTTCAGCTGTATTTTGCCCACAGGGCACTCTAAAACCCTCAGCTACAATGAGATTGGCCGATATTCGGATGCTGTAGCCGTTTACCTGCGGGAAGAGCTTGGCTTGAAGGACGGCGATGTTGTCGCTGTGCAAAGCCCTAATGTGCTGGCCTATCCTGTGTTGATTTTCGGCATTATGAAAGCCGGGCTAAAAATCACTAATGTTAACCCACTTTATACAGCGGACGAAACCAACCACCAATTGAAAGACAGCGGTGCCAAAGTTTGGTTTGTAATTGATGTGTTCGGTGACCGTATTGCTGAATCAGTTGAAGGGTCTGAGGTTTCGCGCGTTTATAAAATTTCCTTGGTCGACTTTTTCCCTGTCTTGCCGCGAAAGTTATTAGGGTTTGCGATGCGGTATATCAAAAAGGTGGTGCCGCCATTCCAGGGCAAATTAGCCGGTGATATGCAAAGTGTTATTGCCACTGGTGAAAAGCACATCGCGTCTGGTGTTGATATCGCTAGCTACACAAAAAACATCACAATGGATGATGTCGCTATTTACCAATATACTGGTGGTACGACAGGCCGCAGCAAAGGCGCAGAGCTAACGCACCGCAATGTTGTGGGTAATATTTCTCAGAATGTAAAAAAGGGCGATTTGGATTCACAGCCGAATGATGCGCTTATTCTTATCATTCCTCTTTATCATGTTTTTGCCTTGGCAGTTGGCGCAATTAACAGCATGCATTTTGGTTGCCATGTAGTGCTAGTGCCGGTACCGCGTCCACTTTCCAACCTGAAAATAGTATTTGATAAATTCAGAATCACGATTATTCCTGGCGTGAACACTTTGTACCAAGGCTTGTTGAAAGAAAAATGGT
>JAESTR010000203.1 GCA_016763495.1 Kordiimonadaceae bacterium | reverse complement strand
CTTAGCCAAATGGATGGTGCGCTGAAAGATCTATATGAAGGGTGGCGTGCGAAACTGATTGGGCACCTGGCCCACCTAGAAGCTGATATAGATTTTCCAGACGAGGATTTACCTGAGGGTGTCGCTGGGGCTGTTTTGCCTGATATATTGCGATTGCGAGAGAGCCTAACACAATATCTAGTAGATGGTAGGCGTGGCCAAGCTTTGCGGGATGGTTTTCGTATCGTTATACTCGGGGAACCGAATGCAGGGAAATCAACCCTATTAAATGCGCTCGCGAAATCAGATGTAGCCATTGTTTCTGAAGAGATGGGAACGACCAGAGATACCATTGAGGTATCATTGGATTTGCTCGGATACCCAGTACGGTTGATAGATACTGCGGGTCTTCGTGAAGTAGAGAATGCGGTAGAGAAAGAGGGTATCAGGCGGGCAAAAGCCAAAGCGGAAGATGCTGATTTAAAGCTGATACTTGTTCGTGCAGATGAGTGGCCAAGCCTTCCCTCTGCTGCAACGGAGTGGCTTGATGATAGATCTATTTTGGCAATTACACAGACAGATCGTGTGCTAATGTTTCACGTGGAACATTCTGATGTAGAAAATATTAGCCAGATCGCTGCAGATAATATTGTCTCGGTTTCAGCCAAAACCGACCACGGCATGGATGCACTATTTAAGCTTCTCGAGAGCAAGGTTGAAGAGGCAATGGCGCCTAGGGAAGTGCCCAGTTTAACACGTGTGCGGCACCGTAAAGCTCTTGAGGAGACGGTGGAACATCTTCACAGGTTTGAAGACAACGCATCTGTTGATGCCGTTCTTGCTGCTGAAGATGTTCGTATGGCAGCGCGATCTTTAGGACAAATTACTGGTCGCGTCGGTGTAGAGGACATGCTGGATATTGTCTTCTCTGATTTCTGTATAGGTAAGTAGGCTAGCTGCACTAGCTGATCAGTAACGGTAAATAGGCAGTAAAGGCCAGGCCGGATATTGGGCATTATGAAACCAGTGAAGTTTTGCTCGCCAGCCGTATTTCGCCCGCAAGAGCCGTCATATTTTTATAACAAGCGACGGCATACTCACACAGAAGCTATAGCCCAAGGCGCAATTTCGGATGTTCCACGTGAAACATTATTCGTTGGAGGCATGGCTGAAGGCTAGCTGTACAGGTGATGCTTTTTGACTTAGGGCAAGAATCACTATATATCATGCGCGAATCCTCGGTATGCTTTGCTGCCGGGGTGTTTTGTTTGATCTTGGGTTTCTAGCGCTATGAAAAAATTCGATGTGATAGTTGTCGGCGGCGGCCATGCTGGCTGTGAGGCAGCAGCGGCTTCAGCACGTATGGGCGCAGACACGCTGCTGGTAACTCATAAACTTGAAACAATAGGCGAGATGTCCTGTAACCCAGCAATAGGCGGTTTGGGTAAAGGGCATTTGGTGCGGGAGATAGATGCGCTAGATGGCTTGATGGGTTTAGTAGCCGATGCGTCCGGTATTCAGTATCGTTTACTCAATAGGAAAAAGGGCCCCGCGGTGCAAGGACCGCGCGCGCAGTGTGATCGTAAACTCTTCAGGCAGGCCATGCAGGATACGCTAAACGATTACGACAACCTGACGATTAAGGCCGCGGCCGTAGAAGACCTGATCATCGGGACTA
Source organism: Kordiimonadaceae bacterium (assembly GCA_016763495.1). The sequence goes on along the minus strand of JAESTR010000203.1, from coordinate 2,991 downwards.
GTGACAAACCGGTAGTAAAAGGCGTCAAACTGGCCGACGGATCAGAGATCGAGGCTACGGCTGTTATCTTGACCACAGGCACATTCCTGCGCGGCCTTATTCACATTGGTGAGAAAAAGATACCTGCTGGCCGCGTTGGGGAAGCGCCGTCGCTTGGATTGTCCGATACGATGGAAAGCCTTGGCTTTGAGTTGGGGCGCCTAAAGACTGGAACTCCTGCTCGTCTTGATGGACGCACCATCGACTGGTCGGTGTGTACCGAACAACCGAGTGATAAGGTTCTAGTGCCCTTTTCGTTTATGACAGGCGAGGTAACTGTACCGCAGATCAGTTGTTACCTGACTAGAACAACGGCTGCTACCCATAAGATAATAGAGGATAATATCCATCGGTCGCCGATGTACAGCGGGCAGATAGATAGTAAAGGTCCGCGCTATTGTCCGTCTATTGAAGACAAAGTTGTACGCTTTGCAGACAAAGCCAGCCACCAGATATTTCTTGAGCCTGAAGGGCTTGACGATCATACGGTTTATCCAAACGGGATATCTACAAGTCTGCCGGAGGATGTTCAACGAGAGATGATCGCGAGTATTCCTGGGTTGGAAAATGCCGTTATAATTCAGCCGGGCTATGCGATTGAATATGATTATATAGATCCACGCGAACTTAAAGTGTCACTTGAGACACGGAGAGTAAGTGGCTTTTATCTAGCTGGACAAATTAATGGCACCACTGGTTATGAAGAAGCTGGCGCGCAAGGTTTGATGGCGGGTACCAATGCAGCATTGGCAGTGAGAGGAACCGGTGAAACTTTTGTGCTAGACCGTGCAGATGCCTACATAGGAGTTATGCTGGACGACTTAGTGACGCAAGGCACACGTGAGCCATATCGTATGTTTACCAGTCGTGCTGAGTATCGTCTGTTGCTTCGTGCAGATAACGCTGACCAGCGTTTGACACAGAAAGGTGTAGATATCGGTTTGGTTCGGACGTCGCGCGCGGATGCCTATACAGAGAAACGTAGTGAACTTGATGCTGGTCTAAATCTATTGAGAAGTCTTTCTGTTACGCCTAATGAGGCAGAGAAATTGGGGCTTCGTATTAAGCAGGACGGTGTTCGCCGTACCGCAGAGACACTTTTAAGTTTCAGTAATGTGAATTTTGATACAATCCGAGGCATGTGGCCTACTGAACTTGCTGGGCTTTCCCCAAAAATAGCGGCCCAACTGGAAGTGGACGCTATGTATCAGGGGTATCTTGAGCGTCAGGAAAAAGATATCGCAGCTTTTCGGCGTGACGAAGGTTTGGTAATACCAGACGAGGTTGATTTTACGTCAATAGCGGGACTGTCGAATGAGATGCTGGAAAAATTTGATACGGCGCGGCCAGCAACTCTCGGGGCTGCGGCCCGTATTGCAGGCGTGACACCTGCTGCTCTTACACTTTTGCTCGGGCATGTCAAAAAGCGCACAGGCACATCAGGTTGAGCATGTTTTATAGTTTTTCTGACCTAGAAGCAGATATCGATGTTTCACGTGAAACATCGGCACGGCTCAAAACTTATGGCGATTTGCTCGTTAAATGGCAAAAGGCCTAAAACCTTATCGCTAACAGCACAATTGAAGATATCTGGCGGCGGCATTTTCTCGATTCGGCGCAGTTAGCGCCTTTATTAAAGTCTGTTTTCGGTGAAACCCCACTTACAATGCTGGATATTGGATCAGGTGCAGGGTTTCCTGGGCTTGTGCTTTCAGCGATGAATGTTGGCAAAGCGCATATGGTGGAAGCGAATGGTCGTAAATGCATCTTCATGCGGCAGGTTATCCGCGAAACCACTGTAAACGTTGAAGTTCATAATGAACGCATCGAAAATATTGAACCCTTCCCTATAGACATTATCACCTCTCGGGCCTGCGCTAGTGTGAAGAAATTACTCGAATGGTCAGGACCTTTCTTAGAATACAGCCCAGAAATTTGGCTTCTAAAAGGGGAAACTGCAGAAGAAGAATTGACCGAGGCGCAAGCTTATTGGAATATGGAAATAGACCGGTTCCCGAGTAAAACTGATCCAAGTGGGGTGATCTTAAGGCTTCAGGGTATCAAAAAGGTCTAAGTATTTGAAAGTAATACCCCTTTGATGGGGTTGGGGGAAGTCCAGATGAAACCTGCCAAACCTGCTCATATAATTGCGATCGCGAACCAAAAAGGTGGCGTCGGTAAAACCACGACAACCATTAATTTGGCAACAGCGATGGCAGCGGTTGATAAGCGTGTGTTGATTTTGGATTTAGATCCTCAGGGTAATGCAAGCACAGGCTTTGGCATTGATAGGCAAGCGCGTGAAGTTACGTCTTATGATGTGGTTTTGGGTGCAGCGCCAATTTCAGAAGCTATATTTGCAACTGAAGTACCAGGATTGGATATTATCCCTTCCACCGTAGATTTGTCTGGTGCCGACCTAGAGCTAGCTGAATTACCACAGCGTAACTTCCGGCTGCAGCAAGCATTTGAAAAAGCCGCTTCTCGTGAGGAATATGATTTTATTCTCATTGACTGCCCACCGTCACTTTCCCTACTGACAATCAATGCCTTGGTGGCTGCGGATGAAGTACTGGTTCCGCTTCAGTGTGAGTTTTTTGCGCTAGAAGGCTTAGGGCTACTTCTAAAAACCGTTGAGCAAGTTAGGTCTAGCTTAAACCCGAACCTCACTATTAATGGTGTGGTGCTAACGATGTTTGACAAACGTAATAATCTGTCAGAGCAGGTAGCGCTTGATGTACGGGATTATCTTGGTGATAAAGTTTATAAAACTGTGATACCACGTAACGTACGGGTTTCTGAGGCCCCGAGCTTTGGTAAGCCCGTGTTGCTTTATGATCACCGGTGCGTAGGCAGTAAGGCGTACATTGATTTGGCGCGTGAATTCCTTGGTCGTACTCGCGGCTTGGCTGCTTAGTCTGCATTTATAATATTTGATATAAGAATAGGTTT
>JAESTR010000202.1 GCA_016763495.1 Kordiimonadaceae bacterium | reverse complement strand
CTTCGATTTCATACTTCCCAGTTCACTCTAAACTGCCGCAAACAAAAAAAGGGCCGCCCGAAGGCAGCCCTTTTCCATAAACTCTTGTAAGCTTTGGAGCTTAACGCTTCGAGAACTGGAAGCTACGACGCGCTTTAGCACGACCGTATTTCTTACGTTCCACAACCCGGCTATCCCGTGTCAGGAAGCCTGCAGCTTTCAATGCGCCACGCAATTCTGGCTCAGCCAGTTGGATAGCTTTTGAAATACCGTGCTTCACTGCACCCGCTTGGCCTGACAGACCGCCGCCTTTTACAGTTGCGATAACGTCATACTGATTTTCGCGACCAGCAGCCTGGAAAGGTTGGGCAAGAAGAAGGCGCAGTGTTGGGCGCGCAAAGTATGTTTCTTGGTCGCGACCATTCACTGTGATTTTACCAGAACCTGGCTTAATCCATACACGTGCTACAGCGTCTTTACGTTTGCCTGTTGCGTAGGTGCGGCCTTGCGCATCAACAACTGGTTTACGCTCTTCACCGGCTTCTATCGCTGCAACAGCAGCAGCTTCACCAGTAATTTCTTTAAGATCTTGAAGATCAGCCATGCTACTTACCTCTTATTCTTTTTGTTAAGGGCAGCAACGTCGAACACTTCAGGATCTTGTGCTGTATGAGGGTGCTCAGTGCCCGCGTATACACGCAGGTTACGCATTTGTTGACGACCAAGCGGACCTTTAGGGATCATACGCTCAATAGCTTTTTCAACAACACGCTCTGGGAAACGACCATCAAGGATTTCACCAGCAGTCTGAGATTTGATACCACCTGGGTGCCCAGTGTGACGATAGTAAACTTTGTCAGAGCGCTTCTTGCCTGTAAGTTTAACTTTCTCAGCGTTGATGATAACAACATTGTCACCACAATCCATGTGCGGTGTGTATGTTGGCTTGTGCTTACCACGAAGAACAACAGCAACAGCCTGCGCCATACGACCAAGAATAAGGTCCTCAGCGTCGACAATAAGCCATTTCTTTTCAATCTCCGACGGTTTTGCGCTATAAGTTTTCATCGCAATTTTGCCTCGGTTACCGACCTTTGCAGCAGCGCCGCGTCCAGCCAATGTTAAATTCACAAACATAAAGTTAAAGTGCACAAAGCACCCTGTTTCATTGCTTGGCGCGGAATATATGGATTTTTGACCGTCTGTCAATGCATAAATTTAGGCGGTTTAAGTAATTTGTGCAATGAAAACATCAGGTTAAATAAGAGGTATTTATATACCCCATATATTTCCACCTGGAAACGCCACTTTGGATAGCCCTCACAGGGTGATCACACAATAAATACCCGTAATATTACCGGGTCCCACCTGTACGGAGAAAAATATACGACTTACCCAGTTTGCTGGACCTGCCCCTGCTAGTCCTGTCCTCACGGCGCCAATTGAGGCGTTGGCGGCAAGGTTAAGACATCCCAAAAGGTGCTTTCCTTACATAATCGAGGGTCCAAAATTTTAATCACTTTTCCCCAACCACAACACCGCGCATGCGCATAACGTTACAGGCGCACCATGATACATATACAAATATGCAAACCAAACGCTTTTCCAATTATGCCTTCTCTGGCAAAGAAAGCTATTACCTGTTTCACCGTTGCAGTAATTGTTGCAAGGTTTCTTAATGTAAAATTAAAATTGTATAAGTCGGTAAACTACAGAAAATATAGACCTATTTGTCTTATTTTAATTCGAGCTACCTAATAGGTATCAATCGCAGCGGAGCATTTTCTATGAGCAACAAACAAATTTTGTTAAAGAGCCGTCCGAGTGGCTGGGTTACTACCGACAACTTCGAATTGGTAGAAACTGCCGTTCCTGAACCAGCAGCTGGTGAAATGGTAATAAAGGCCATTTACATGTCTGTAGACCCTTACATGCGCGGTCGCATGAATGACGTGAAAAGCTACGTGCCACCTTTTGAAATCGGAAAACCCTGCCAAGCGGGTATTGTCGGCAAAGTAATCGCCTCAAATGGCGGCCCGCATGCTGAAGGTACCTATCTTTCCGGTATGGGAAACTGGGCAAACTACACGGTTACTAACGGCGAAGGGTATCAAGTTGTTGACCCTAAATTAGTGCCTCTTTCTTATTACCTAGGCCTTTTCGGCATGCCCGGCATGACAGCGTATGTTGGCCTAAAGGGTGTTGCTGAGCTGAAAGAAGGCGAACAACTGTTTGTTTCCGCTGCCTCAGGGGCCGTTGGACAAGTTGTTGGGCAAATAGGCAAGAACATGGGCTGTCATGTTGCCGGTAGCGCGGGCAGCGATGATAAAATTGCATACTTAAAAGATGAACTCGGCTTTGACGCTGCCTTCAATTACAAAACAGAAAACCTGTTCAAGGCCGTTGGCGCTGCAAATCCAAAAGGTATCGACGTTTACTTTGAAAATGTCGGCGGGCCGATACTTGAAGCGGTAATAAATAGCATCAACTTTAACGCACGTATGGCGCTGTGCGGTATGATTTCAAACTACAATGCGGCATCCCTTGATGAATTACCACCTGGCCCTCGTAATATGGCCGTGCTAGTGGGCCGCAGTGTGCGTATGCAAGGCTTTATCGTCTTCAACTACCCAGACCTTTGTAAAGAGTGGATACAAGTTGGCTCTGGCTGGTTAAAAGAAGGCAAACTGAAATACCGTGAATCTACAGCTGAAGGCATTGAAAACGCACCTCAAGCCTTCATTGACATGCTGCAGGGTAAGAACTTTGGTAAACAGGTCGTTCGTTTAGCCGACGACTAAATTGTTTACAGTCGAAACGAAAGCCGAGGATATTTCCCTCGGCTTTTTTTATGCACGAGCAACAGAGTAAACCTTAGCTTTCCGGCTGACACCAACTGTAGCAATTACAAGCCCGGCGAAAATGACTGTCGCCATGTCAAGTTTTTCTCCTACGAACCAAACAGACGCCAAAATCGTTACAATGGGCTGCAACAATTGAGCTTGGCTTACCCGCGCGACACCGCCCAGCGCCAACCCTTTGTACCACAGGAAAAACCCTGAAAGCTGGCTGACCAAGGAAAGATAGAGAAAACCGATGATCACATCTGATGGCAAACTTGAAAAATCAGCCGGAGCTGCGTTAATTGCCGGCCAAGTAATAAATGGTAACGAAAGCAGCAAGGCCCAACATATTACCTGCCACCCACCCAGTGTTTTGGACAATTTCGCCCCAACAGCATAACCAACAGCGGCAGAAAGTACAGCAGCGAGAAGAGCTATATCTCCAACACCAAATGATCCTGCCCCACTTATTAGAGCGTAAGCCAACACAAACCCGCTACCAAGCAATCCTGCCACCCAGAATAGCGGGCTGGGTTTTTCGTCCGTTACAAATGTAGCCATCACAGCGGTCGCCAGCGGTAACAATGCCAACACAACACCACCGTGTGAGGCTGGCACATATTGCATCCCCCAAGACGACAAAACTGGAAAACCCACCACCACACCCAGGGCAACAATAACCAGTGGCAGCCACGTAGATTTCGCTGGAATCCTCTCTTTGAACAGCAGAAGCAACAAACCGCCAACAAGGGCTGCAAGGACAGCACGGCCCAAGCCAATGAAAACCGGGTCCATATACGGTACAAAAACGCGCGTAATGGGTAACGTCAGGCCAAAACAGCTTACGCCTGCAACGCCTAACAACATGCCTTTAGTTTCATCATTCATGGGAAAGGCTATAGGCCATGCGTAAAAGCATAACAACACGAATAGGGTTGTGTTTTGTCACGCATTAAAAAATTTCATGAATAGTAAGATTAGCCCGGAAGTCCGAACTGAACTGCAGTGTCTAAGCAACTTGCTTTTTAACCCAGTCCATATAATCAGCGTTGCCGTCAGTAATGGGGCTTACGGTAATGCAAGGCACATCATAGCTGTGCATTTCCTTAACTGCTGCGATTAGTTGCTCAACTTTGTCTGTCGTCGTCTTCATATGAAGGGAGACTTCATTATTAAGCTGAATAACCCCGTCCCATTCGTAAAGAGACCGAACACCCGTTTGAACGTTAACACAGGCGACTAGCCTGTCTTTCACCAGCTTGGTTGCCATATGCACGGCTATATCTTCACTTTCAGTCGTTACATAAACTGTAACGCAGCCAGTATCCCACCCGGTTGATGTTGTTTCACTCATTTTTCAGTCTCCTTGCGGCCAAGATGCATCAGGTTAATAGGCGCTGCAAGCACTAACACCCTACTCCCATAACCGACCGTAGACGTTGTAGCCACAAACCCGGACTTTTGCCTTAGATCCTACACAATTAAATTCATTTAATTAACGCTGCTCTGCGCCCCTAAACCACCCAGCGATACTGAATCGTGAGCGGTTGGCTTTCATAACTTCATGAGGAAATTTGTCACTTAGAAAAAGGACTAAAGTACCTAGTTTTGGAGCAATAGTTTCGATTGGGCGATTTTCGGTGCCAGAATATAACACTAGTGCTCCAGCATCTTCTGTACCCCAATTTGGATTGAGATAGAACACCATGGATAAAATCCTGTTGTTTCGCCCTGACAACACATCACTGTGCCTTTGATAAAAGGCTCCTTCAGGGTATTTCGAGAAATGCGCCTCAAAATCAAACGTCCCATAAAGAGTCGCTGGTTAAGGCCGCAACGCAGTGTCTCCATCCAAGTATGAAAACTCGTTTCAGCTGGCACATCACCAGTAATCCAATGAATATGATCCGTTCGAATATTGGAATTTAGATGAAACCCTTGCTCCCGACCTATCCCGGCGAGTTTCCAATCAGAGTGCCCAAGAGCCTGTATCCGCGCTTCTAAGCACTCTCGCAAACCGCTATTAAGTGCATCTGTTAAAACAACATACCCGTGCTGCTGTATTGCGTCAGCGATAGTATCTAGGGTTTGTTCCTTAGGCCCGGAAAAACCATGACCGCTTGCAACAGATATATCATTTATCTGCCTTTTCACAACGCTTCAAGTGCTGCGATTTTGTTCATTTTGCGGTATTCCTACGGCCAAGATGCATCAAATAAGTTAACGCAGCGAGCACTAACACCCCGCCCCCTTGGTGAGCAGTACCCCATGAAACAGGTACATATTGCAATAGCATAACGATGCCCATAACCATCTGCAGGAGAATAGTCGCGAGTAAAATCGATGATGCTTTTAATACAGTCGCACCTTCTGCCCTGCTTTTAATGAACAGAACCACCACTAAAGCCGTAAGAACATAAGCGCCCATCCGGTGGTCAAACTGTGTCGTTACAGCGTTATCCAGCAAATTACGCCACCACGGTGACAGGCTCATTAAGCCATCTGGGGCAAATCTTTCGCCCATCAGGGGCCAGGTATTAAAAATGTGCCCGGCTTTAAGTCCGGCAACCAGTGCGCCCATAAAAAGCTGCAATACAAGTACAAGCATCGAGGCGTGGGTCAATCGCTTCATACCCGCTGACATTAGAATTGGCTTCGGGTTTAGAAGCGAAAGAGCGGTCCAGAAGGTGGCCGCGAATAAAAATAGCGCAAGCCCCAAGTGCGCGGCTAACCGGTAATGGCTAACAGCTGGCTCGTCCACAAGACCAGACATGACCATATACCAACCAAGCAGACCCTGAGCACCGCCCAAGACAAACAACACCACTAATTTTGGCTTATACCCGCTTGGTATCCTGCCTTTTAGCCAGAACCAGCACATTGGTACGAAGAAAATTAAACCGATCAAACGTCCCAACAAACGATGGGCCCATTCCCAATAGAATATGCCCTTAAAGTCTTCTAAACTCATCCCACTGTTTTTGATCTGATACTCAGGGCTGTTTTTATAGTCAGAAAACTCGTTTTGCCACGATTGTTCGCTTAGAGGCGGTAGCGTTCCGGTAACAGGATTCCAGTTCACCATCGACAGACCAGATTCCGTTAATCTCGTTGCCCCGCCCACAATAACCATCAAAAAGATAGAAAAGGCAACGAACAGCAGCCAGTAAGCCACTGCAATACGGTTTTTATCTGTCGTTTGAACATGCATCTGGTGTTGCTACTGGTTCACTGGCGGAATGGCAAGTAGCTTTTCGCCGCACCCAATAGCTTGTAAAGCGTTATTTATAAGTGCGAGGTAATGGAAGAGGTCAAGCAATCACTTTGTTGACGACACTTATAAGCTTTTCCGGGAAGAAAGGTTTCACTATCCAACCCGTGGCATTAGCTGCCCTTGCCTCTTGGCGCAGGCCCTCGTCAGTTTCTGTAGTAAGAACCAAAATGGGTGTAACTTTACACCGTTCATCCGCCCGCAAGTTTTTAATAAGTTCAATACCGCCCATATTGGGCATATTGATATCGGTAATGATTAACTCAAACTTAGTTTCGTTTATTGCCTCAAGTGCTTCCAAGCCATCACAAGCAACCGTTACTTCATATTCTGCCCTACGAAGCGCATGGCCGACCATTTCACGAATGGTTTTGGAATCATCAACAACCAAGATTTTTTTTGCCATCGGGTCTCTTCAATCTTATGAATCAATATGGTTGGGCCAAGTATCTAACGACTTGAGGATAACAGCCATCGGTTAACAACTGATTGCTAAAACATTCAAGAAAACCACTAAGAGACAGTGCAATACAATCTCGGCGTTAGAAAGTTAGGAATTTCTACTACCTACGATTTTTAAGCACAGTTTTTTCTAACGCTGAAAAGCCGTAGAAAATGACCATGCCAATTGCAGCTAGAAGAAAGAGCCCGGCGAACATTTTTTCCATCTGCAGCCGGTTACCCGCTTCAATGATACGCCACGCAAGGCCTGTTGAT
>JAESTR010000201.1 GCA_016763495.1 Kordiimonadaceae bacterium | reverse complement strand
CTTATGCTGAAGTAAGTACCTAATTTACATTAGGACAGTTTTAACTGTCGCCTGTTATTCTTCTATCAGTCACAGGCTCTGAGGAGTGAACCATGACGGAAAAGACGAACCCAAGAATGCTGCATGTATGGCGCGAAGCGCACTTGCAATGTGTACGGTCTCATGACCTTGATTTGACATCCCGCCAGATGTCTGTGCTTTTGTCAGTTTATATGACAGATCCTCCCCACACGGTACGTGGGCTGGCTGCATTGTTAAATGTTACCAAACCCGTTATTACACGCGCGCTTGATACCATGGGGCATCAGGGCTTAGTGAAACGGAAGCGAGATGAAGCTGACAAGCGCAGTGTGCTGGTACAGCGCACAGTGAAAGGTGCTGTATATTTAAGCGAATTGTCTGATAGAATAGTAGAAGCTGACAAATCTGTTCCTGAACAAATATTGAGCTGACTTTTATGGTTACCAGCAGTGCCGCATCATTTGGGTTACCGCCATTACATGACCCGGATCAGGTGATGCAGGATCAGGCTCGTCTGATTGATAGTATTGTCATTGACGGTCAGGTGGCTGCTGTTGTTGCTCCTCTTAAATTTGATCCAGAGGCCGATTCGTCCACTCTCACCTATGTGTTGAATGGTGAGCCTTTGCAGGTGCTTGCTGAAACTGGTTCGTGGCAAATGGTTGTCTCGGTACTTGATGGATATTTGGGGTGGCTAGACCAATCTGCTGTTTCAGCTTCAGTGCTTGAGCCAACACATTCAGTATGTGTGCCGCTCGCGCATGTGTATGAGGCGCCTGATCTTAGATCAAACCCAGCAAAAACACTGCCGATGGGCTCTTATGTGAATGCCACGGGCAGTAATGAAAATGGTTTCATGCCGTTGGCAGACGGTAACTGGCTTTTTGCTAAGCATTTATCTGTGATTGGCACTTATGCATCAGATCCGGTGCAAGTGGCAGAGCGCTTTTTGGATGTACCGTATTTATGGGGCGGCAGAAGTGCGCTTGGTATGGACTGTTCAGCTTTGGTGCAAGTTGCTCTAGCGGCTTGCGGTTGCCGGGCACACCGTGACAGTTGTACTCAGTTTGAAAGTTTGGGGCGTATGTTGGTGGGTGCCGAGAAACCCATGCGGGGTGACCTGGCATTTTTCCCCGGTCATGTGGGCTGGATGGTTGATAGCACACATATATTACACGCTAACGCCACACATATGGCTGTAACGATCGATAAAGTTGAAGATGTAATAGGGTGGATCGCTGCTGAAACTGATGAGCGGCCCTTCAGTGGTTATAAACGCCTTTGAGGCGCATAAAGTGTTGCGAAAAATATTGGTAATAAAAAAGGCGGTGTCCAAATTGGATACCGCCTTTTTTAGTGAAAACGTGAGAGCTTTAGTGGCTTGCAGCCTCTACAACTTCTTCAGTGGCTTCTGTGCCAGCTTCGATAGCTTCTTCAACTACAGTTTCCATAGCTGCTTCAGCAGCTGGGAATGGCACGGGGCTGTCACTCATACTTGCTAGATACGCGATAAGGTCAGCGCGCTTGCCGTCTTTTCTAAGGCCTGCGTAGCTCATGCTCGTGCCCTTAGCTACAGACTTGGGTTTGGTAAGCCATTTGTTTAACAGCTCATATGTCCAAGTGCCGCCAATGGCTTTCAGGTCATTAGAGTATTTCGCGCCTGCAACACTCGCGACCGCACGACCTACAAGACCGTACAAATTCGGGCCAGTGCCGTTAGAGCCACCTTTTTCCACAGTGTGGCAAGCCCGGCATTTTGCCCATTGCTTCGCGCCTTTTGCAACGTTCGCACCAGCAAGCAGTTCAGCTAGTGTTGGCCCAACTTCTACAACCACATCTGCGCCAGTGGCGACAGTTGCAACTTCAATTGTGAAAGCAGGTTTTTCAGCGTGGTCAGCATGAAAAGCAGTTTCAGAAACTGTTCTAATCACCATGATAAGCAAAGCAGTAGCGATTAGGGCTCCAAAAACTTTGTTCCATTCAAAGGAATCCACTGGGTCTTCTCCTTAAGGCAGTACCAAACGCGTTATATAGGCTAGTCTTTTTCTATTCGACCTGACAGGTAAAACCGAACGATTAGCCAATTTGGCGCGACCATACCCGCTGATGGCCTATAGTTTCAAGCTGCTATTTGCTACATTAAGCCAACTTTGGCAAAAAACCGCCAATTTCACTGTGACAATAAGGCGCACTCACCTCATTTAGGCCTGCCAAGTTGACTTGAGGCCTGTCACTTGGCACATACTGTGCCTCAATTGTGAATTTTCAGTTTAAGTGGAACAGATAATGACGTCGCAGCCAGAATCACCAGAAGCATCTGACAATATTATTGCCTTTCAGGGTGAGCTTGGTGCGTATTCTCATATGGCTGCTGATGAAAAGTTTCCAAGCATGGATGTTTTACCGTGCTCAAGTTTTGAAGATGCACTGGCCGCTGTTAAAAAGGGCCGTGCTCGGCTGGCGATGATCCCAATTGAAAATTCTACCGCTGGCCGAGTGGCGGACATTCATATTTTATTGCCAGGCAGTGACTTGAATATCGTTGGGGAACATTTTCTGCCCATTCGCCACTGCCTTGTGGGTACACAAGATGCTAATGAAACAACGCTAAAAACGGCAACAAGCCATGTACAGGCCCTTGGCCAGTGTCGCCACGCTTTGCGGGACATGGGTTTGGCGCGCGAACCATTTTATGACACCGCTGGCTCCGCCAAGCATGTGGCAGCGCTGCAAGACAATAGCGTCGCAGGGATTTCCAGCAAGTTGGCTGCAGATATATACGGTCTTAAAATTATTCGTGAAAACTTGCAGGATGAAGGGGACAACACCACGCGGTTCGTTGTGCTTTCCCGTGACACTGTTGATGTGGCTGCCTTGTCGGGCCAACTGATGACAAGCTTTGTGTTTGAAGTGAAGAACGTGCCCGCGGCGCTGTATAAAGCACTTGGTGGTTTTGCGACGAATTTGGTGAATATGACTAAGCTCGAAAGCTATTATGAAAGCGACAGCTTCACGGCCACCGAGTTTTATGCGGACATTGTTGGCCATGAAGGCATGGAAAATGTTGAGCGCGCGATGGAAGAACTGCGTTTCCATACCAAACGGGTGAATATGCTGGGTACTTATGAAGCTGCACGCGAGCGGGCGTGATTATATAATACATCAATGTGGAGGCATTAGAGCTGCTTCAATTTCATTTGTTTGAGCCAAGGCGTCCCGCGCGTGCTACCCAGCCACCCCAAGTGTGTATCCTAGCTGGTGGTTGGCCAAAGATATGGGTTTGGGAGCGGGCAGGTGTTGTTCTTCAAGATTAAAAAGTCAGCCAGTCGCCGCCTTCGCCTTTTTCGAGAATATCAGCAAGGCCACTGATCTCAACTGCCGGGCGTTTGACTAGGGTGGTGACATCAATATCATGTTCGCGGATGGCGGTTTCGCACGCGACAAAACGCACATCGAGCGCATTGAGGCCGTCTAGTAGGAGTGCCGAATCGGCAACCCCTTTTGATTCAAGCGTTGCATCCATCTCCGGGCCGGTTGCTCCATCACTTGATTTTAACTGATCCCAGCCACCTTCTGTTAGAAATTTGATGGCGCTTTTTGAGAAGAAATAGGTCACGGGCCGACCAATGGCAGCGGTGGTAGCACCGATCATTAAGGCCATGTGGATGGTGTCAGCCAAAGGGCTGATCATCAGTAAAGTCATGGGGCGACGTATATTTTTGGCCATTTCTATCTCAATTATCTTTATTTGTACTACATACGGGGCAGCCGGGGTCTTTAGGTAGGCCGATTTTGCGCATATTCATCGAAAACGCATCAATCATCAGCATTTTGCCCGCGAGACTATCACCCACACCAGTGATTTCTTTCAACACTTCAAGGGCTTGCAAGCTGCCTACCACACCGGCCACAGCGCCCAATATGCCAAAGTCAGAGCAGGTACGCTGGT
>JAESTR010000200.1 GCA_016763495.1 Kordiimonadaceae bacterium | reverse complement strand
GCCTCATCTCAAGGGGATCTTTCCAAAAGCTGCTATGCTCTTTATAGGTATGCTGAGTAAACACTTCATAAACCACAAAGAAAGTCTTTAAGTACCTGAAATATATGTGGATGGAGATGCTTGCCCTGTTAAAGACGAAATTCTGAAGGTGGCGTATCGCCATGACTTGGTTGTGCACCTTGTGAGCAACCAGTGGCTGCGCATTCCCGTAGGGCCCAAAGTGAATAAAGTTGTGGTGAATGACAGTTTTGACGCTGCCGATGACTGGATTGAAGAAAATATTGGCGAAGGGGATATCTGCATAACAAACGACATCCCGCTAGCTGCGCGTTGCTTGGAAAATGGTGCCATGGCCTTGGGTGCTACGGGCAAGCCGTTTACAGGCGATAATATTGGTATGGCGCTAGCAATGCGCGAGCTGAAGTCCCAGTTACGAGATATGGGTGAAGACAAAGGCTACAATGCCAGCTTTACTAAGAAGGATCGTTCCAACTTTTCAAATGCGCTTGAAGTTTGGGCGCAGAAGGCTCTGCGGTAGCGCGTTGCCGTTAGGGTTGTAAGGATCCTTCTCCGCACTTAGGCTTTAATGTCTAAGCGTAAGCCTTTTCCAAATCCGGCGGACCCTGTTGGTGAAATTCTAACGGTGCTTTTGGCGACAGTATCGAGATCAACGTTTAGTTTTTTTTGCCCGCTGTTGATCTGCGGGGTTGTCGCGCGTACGGGTTTGATTGCAAGGCTTGGCGCTGTAGAAACGCTTTCAATCATTTAGAGTACTCCGTATAAAACAGTGTGATACTGGAACTAAGCAACATTATGTAGATTACCTAGCCAGAACATACTTTAAAGGCGTAAACTTGTATATATACGCTTAAAATTTTACCTAATATTTCTGACCTAGGTTAACTAGCTAGCTGGTAACCATTTTTTTAGAAATGCGATACTGTTTGCGCCCATAACTTTTGAAATATCTTCTTCACTGATGCCAATTTTAAGCATAGCATCTGTGATTGTGGCGATATTGTTAGAGGGGATGGATGTTGTACTGCCGTCCCAGTCTGAGCCAAGAGCGACATGGTCTGCCCCAACTAGTTCAATGCCGTATTGCATGCTTTTTGCAATACCTTCTGGTGTAGGGGTACATACCGCCGCGTCCCAGAAACCAAGTGCGATTAGCCCTCCTTTGGCAGCAATAGCCTGCATCAGATCGTCAGGGAAATTACGCGGTGTGTCACAGGCACCTTTAAAGCCCGTGTGGGATACGACTTGAGGGCGCTCAATCATCTTGGTTACTTCCCAAGCCATTTTTTCAGAGGCATGTGCAAGGTCAATAATGACTTCCAGTTCATTCATGCGCAAGACAGCTTCTTTACCAAAGTCAGTTAGGCCTTTGCCTGAAATACCGTGTAGTGACCCACCTAATTTATTGTCGAAGAAATGCGTCAGCCCAAACATACGAAAGCCAGCATCATACATTGTATCAATGTTTTTGATGTCGCCTTCAAGCGGGTGCGAGCCCTCCGTACCGAGGAGAACCGACAACGATGCTAATTTATTGCTTTTTTGTTTTGCCAGATCAGCTTGAGACTTTATAAAAACCACCGTGCCTTTTGAAGCCTCTACAATGCGGTCTAGTTTTTCACTTTGATACAATGCACGCTCAAGCAAGCTGTCCCAAGTTTTACGTGGCCATCCCTGAAGCATCACAAGGTCTGTTAGCTGGTCACTATCTGCTGTATTTTCTTCGTAATTTTGGCCTTTTGGGGATTTGGTGACAGTTGTTAACATTTGGAATGAGATATTGCCCTCACGCAACCGCGGGAAATCTACATGGCCGTAATCAGAATGAACTAGAAAATCGCGGTTCCACAAAAGTGTGTCAGCGTGCCAATCCATAATATTCAGCTTTGCATGCAGTGCTTTTGCTTCATCGGATACTTTATAGCTGGAGACATCTATTTGTTTGTTGAGGGTTTTCTCCATTATTGCAGGCCCGAAATTAACGGCGACCAAGAACAGTATAATAAGTATTGCCACTATACTAAATATCGTTTTTTTGACCATCGTTGACATAGACTTTCCCCCGAAATAAAGTTGAATTTTATATAGAGTACATATCCATGTAAGCAAAGTTTTAACTAGTAGACCAGATAGTACAGTAAAAAATATTGCATATTCCGCGAATTTCGAGAGAATGCAGGGCAGGGGTACTATCAAGTGGGAATACAGAGGGGTTTATTAGTGTTGGATGTACCAACTCTTTCTGTTGCTGTCATCGTTGTTATGGCGCTAGCGTCTGTGGCGCTTATTGCGCATTGGCGAGTAAATAAGAAAATAGATGGGCTTCGCTCCGTCACCTTAGGTTTTGTTTGCAGCGGTTTCGGCGCGGTTCTTATTTTTGCGAACCGGTTGCACGGTTCTTATTACATTGTTTTGCTTGGATTTTTCCTAGTTGTGATGGGCCATGTCCTATTTTGGCTAGGCTTCACTAGCTTTTGGAGTGCAAGAAGCAGACTTTTATCTTTTTTTCTTAAAATGTACACAGGGCTCATCATTGCCATATCTGTTTACATGCAAATGAATGATGCGCCCAGAGATTATCAAATCGCGCTGGTTTCATTGTCGACTGGCTTGTTGGCTTTTGGCTGTATGGGCACTATAGGGCAGGCATTGGGCGGGAGTTTTGGCCTCTATAAGGGTATTATTCGAAAAACATCGATTGGCGGTGCTATTGCTGCCGCTTTATTTTTCTTGCATGGGTTATTCGGCTTTTACCACGCTGCCGTTCGTATGAATTGGGTGGATCATATAGATACATCCGGCCTAACAACATTGCGAAGCTTTTCCCAGTTGGAAGTCATGGTTTTTGCGATTTCTTTCGCTCTTGTGGTGATTATTGTGACGGTTGAGCGCCTGCAGGCAGAGCTGAAAATACAGCAAATGCTAGATCCTTTGACCAAAGCCTTATCTCGTCGCGCTTTCATAGAAGTGGTGAAAGCTGTCTTGGCCCGCGCAAGACGTAACAGTGAACCTGTATCAATTATCATGATGGATATTGATAAATTTAAGCGCATTAATACTGTGCATGGTCGTTCTGTAGGTGATTTGGTGCTGGCACAGTTTTCGGACCTTGTCACAGAAGGACGCAGAGCTCAGGATGTTTTTTGCAGGTTTGGTGGTGAGGAGTTTGTCTATCTTCTTCCCGGTACGGGAGAAGAGGGCGCTGCGCTTGTGGCAAACCGTATTAAGGAGCGTATTTCCAAAGCCAGCATTTCTCCAACGGGATTAACGGTGAAGCTGTCCGTGGTGATGGGTTTGGTAACGGCACGTGGGGATGATTTGGATGTTGATAGCATGCTTGATGTCGTCGATCGCCGTATGCACCGAGCGCAAGCCCTAAAGCTTGAACGAGTTGAAAGTGCTTAAGACCTTGTTCGCTGCTTAATTAAGGCCTTTATAGGTATGCGCACATAAAAAAACCGGCAATTAAAGCCGGTTTTTAATTTCTTTGGAAAGTTCACTTAAAGGCATTCAACTTCCATGCAGCCGACCGAGTAGCTTGCACCAAAGGAGCATATTAGCCCCAAGTCACCTTTGGTAAAGTCGCTTTTGTTTTTATGGAAAGCGATCATACAGCCGGCACCTGCTGTGTTGGCATATTCATCTAGGATGATGGGAGCCTTTTCTTGCGTTGGGTCTTTCCCTAGCAGCTTGCGTGTCGCGTAAATGTTCATGTTAATATTGGCCTGGTGCAGCCAAAAGCGTTTATAATCATCAACTGTACGGCCATTTTCCTCCAAATGACCTTTCACAAGATCAATGACTTTCGGCAGAAGTTCTTTAAATACGGAGCGGCCATTTTGAGCGAAACGCTGGATTGAATCGTGAATTTCTTCCCGTTCCAGAAGCACGCGGCTACCAAAACCTGCTTTTATATTTGTTGAAAAGTCCGTCATTAACTTGCGGCTGTTGATGCGGAAAACACTCTCTGCGCTACTTTCGCCTTCGCGTTCCAGTACCATGGCTACTGCCGCGTCACCAAAAATAAAGTGGCTGTCCCTGTCTTCAAAGTTAACAAACGGCGACACATATTCAGCAGTAACAACCACGGCTTTGTTCGCCATGCCGGATTTGATGGCGTCTGTCGCCATGGAAATGCCGAATGTGGCGCTTGAGCAGGCCATGGACATATCAAATGCAAAACCTTTAGCGCCTAGTATATTTTGTAACTCTGTTGCCATTGAAGGTAAAAAACGTTCCCAGAAAGAAGCGGAAATGATTACCAAGTCAATGTTCTCGCCGTTGACCCCGGCTTCCTCTAGTGCTTTTTCAGCCGCGGCTAACGCCATCTTTACCTGTACAGGTGTGCCGTGTGCGTCTTTATCAGCGATTGCAGCCAGATTTGGGTGCATGCGATCTGGGTTGGTAGGCCCTTCGCCTTCCATGAAATAGCGGCTTTTGATGCCGGATGCCTTTTCAATGAAAGCGGATGTAGATGTTTCTTTGGCTACAAGATCACCTGCCGCAATTGCCTCAGCGTTTTCGGCATTCCATTTTTCAGTAAAGGCGTTGTAGCTTTCAACTAAAGCTTCGTTTGATACGGTTGCAGGTGGTGTGAAAACCCCTGTTCCGCTAATGACTACCCCACTCATTTTTGTCCCACTCTCAGTTTATTGTGGTCAGATTTATAGTTTCTCCACAAGCAAACTGCCGATTGAATATCCCGCCCCAAATGAACAAATCAGCCCTTTTGCTCCTGCCTCTAAATCATCCCTGTGTTTGTGGAAAGCAACAATAGAGCCTGCACCCGCTGTGTTTCCATATTCATCAAGCACTGTTGGTGCTTCCATCTCTTTTGGTTCCCGCCCTAATAGTTTTTTGGCGGCATACATATTCATGTTTATGTTAGCTTGATGTAACCACATCCGGCTCAGGTCTTCAACCGCTAGGTCTTCTGTCTCTAATTGTTTCCAGATAAAGTTGGTGACCATTGGCAGCAATTCCCTGAAAACCTTGCGGCCCTCTTGCATAAAGAACATATCGTCACGGAACAAACTATCATCATCCAAGCGTGTCATTGGGCCATAGTGCGAGCGGATATTGCTTGAGAATTTTGTCTCGGATTTAGTGCTGTTTATTTTCCATTGATCGTTTGATTTTGCCAAATCAGCCCGCTCAAGCACCACAGCTACTGCGATGTCACCAAATATGAAGTGGCTGTCTCTGTCGCGGAAATTGATAATAGTTGAGAAAATCTCTGGGTTGACCATGAGCACACGGTCAGCAGCTCCTGCTTTGATAGCATTAACAGCAGTAATCATGCCGAAAGTCGCACTTGAGCACGCCATTGTCATATCAAGTGCAGAGCCACTGGTGCCCAGATGATGTTGAATTTCCACACTCATGGCCGGGAAATACCGTTGCTGCAATGAGGCTGAGCAAATAACTTGGTCAATATCAGCAGCCTCAATGCCAGCATTTTCCAGTGCTTGCGCGCCAGCGGCAATAGCCATTTTCGCTTGGAAACTTGCTTCATCTTGGGTGCCGTGCCCGTCTTCTGGCATTTTGGACATCATGCGATTAATGTCCATCACGCCTTCAACGTCAATCAGATGGCGGCTTTTAATGCCTGATGCCTTCTCGATGAATGCTGAACTTGAATATTGTTTAGCGGGAATAACGCCTGCTTCGATATCAACGGCATTTTTGGCGTTAAACTGATCTACATGAGCGTTAAAAGCGATGACTAATTCGTCGTTGGAAATTTTATTTGGTGGCACAAATAGGCCTGTGCCCGAAATAACTACATCAACCATTTTAGATAGTTTCCCTCTTAACTCGTGCAACGGCCCGTCAGCTGTTTCATGCAATGCATGTGAGGGAAATACCCTGACAGCAGGTTGGCCCTTTTTGTAATTTGGAACAGATATAGTGTCTTTTCTGGGTCGCGCCAACCGTTCATTATGTACTAGCTGCTATGCGTCTGTTTCTACTGGTTGAAAACTGACTTTTTGGTTAGTTTCCTGTAGGCGCAATCATCTGGCTATGGTACCTGTCAATTATGTCAATATGGGGAAAAATAATAGGGGGCACTGCCGGGCTCGCATTAGGCGGGCCAATCGGTGCGTTAGTTGGCCTTTCGGTAGGGGCCGCAGTTGATGCAGGTGTATCAGCCGTTTCAAATCATGACCCAGAGAACACCAAGCAAATTACGTTCACCATTGGGGTCATTGCGCTTTCTGCGAAAATGGCCAAAGCTGACGGGCAGGTAACACGGGAAGAAGTCGACGCTTTTAAAATGGTGTTTCGGGTACCGCAAGCAGAAATGGTAAATGTTGGCCGGGTGTTTGATTTAGCTCGCAAGCATACTGCCGGGTTTGATGCGTACGCGCGTCAAATTGCCAATTTGATGAAGCATAACACTCAGGTTCTGTCAGATGTTCTTGAAGCGTTGATGTTCATCGCCAAATCTGATGGGCATGTGCACCCTAATGAACTGAATTTCATTAGGGCTGTAGCAAAGATTTTTTTCTACTCGGTGCCTGAAATTGACGCGTTTGTTCACCGGCATGTGGGTGCTGACCAAAACTGTCCTTATGCAACATTAGGCGTACAGCCGGGGATAGACGATGCTGGTCTCAAAAAGGCCTACAGAAGTTTAGTGCGTAAAAATCACCCCGACCACTTGATCGCACAAGGAGTGCCCAGTGACCTAATCGCTGTCGCTACCAGACGTGCTGCTGAAATAAACACAGCGTACGACGAGATTATGAAATCACGAGAAGTGGGAACTTAATATGCAGCCACGGCATATATCTATGGCTATTTTAGTCGCCGCCGTTTGGGGCCTGAATTTTATAGCTGTCAAATGGGCCGTGCAAGATTTCCCACCCTTACTTGCTAATTCACTTCGTTTCGCGGGCGTTTTTTTGGTATTTCTTCCGTTTTTAAAGAAAGTGCCAGGGCGTATGCCTCAGTTGCTTTCGATGGCGTTTTTGATGGGAGTGGTGCACTTCGGTGTAATGTTTCTGGCGATATCAATATCGGACGGTGTTGGTGCGGTTGCGGTTGCGGCCCAATTGACGGTGCCTTTTTCAACAATACTCGCCATCATATTTCTGAAAGAATCTGTTGGCTGGAAACGCGTTACAGGTGTTGCTATCAGCTTTGGCGGGGTCTTGGTTATCGGTTTTGATCCTGTAGTATTTACCTATTGGCATGGACTGGCTTTAATGTCCCTTGCTGCATTTATCTATTCAGCGTCAGCTATCATGATGCGGTCATTAAAAGAAGTGGCAGTTACAACGGTTCAGGCATGGGTTGGCTTAATAGGCATGACGGGCTCGCTTTTGTTGTCATGGCTTTTTGAAAACGGGCAAATCGGGTATCTCGCTGCAGCCAGCAGCGAAGGCTGGTTAGGCATTTTGTTCAATATTCTAGGGTCTTCCGTTATTGGCCATGGGCTGGCCAATTATTTATTCAGTAGATATGAAGTATCTGTTGTGGCCCCCTATTTCTTAATTGTGCCCTTATTTGCCGTTACCGCGGGTGTATTGTTATTGGATGAAGAAGTAACAATACGGTTGGTGACGGGCGGCGCGTTGACCATTGTTGGTGTCCTTGTCGTGACGCTTCGAAATAGGGTGCGTGCGACAAAGGCAGATGATGCGACGGCAGTGATAAGTTAAACGTAAGGTCGGTAAATGAGCTTATCGAAAAGTCAGATTTTTAGAGAGATAGAGCGAATGTCTCCTAATTGGGATACCCGTCCGGCGGCCTCTAAAATCGAGTGTGTAGTACTCCATTACACGGGCATGCAAAGCGCAGGTGCAGCCCTTGAAAGGTTATGCGATCCATTAGCCAAAGTATCTGCCCATTATCTTATTGATGAAGATGGTACGCTGTACCGGCTCGTTGACGAACAGAATAGAGCATGGCACGCCGGGGTTTCAGTTTGGCAAGGCCGTGAAAACCTGAACCATCGCTCTATTGGTATTGAATTGGTTAACCCCGGGCATGAATTTGGATACCAAGCTTTTCCTGCACCTCAAATTAGCGTTTTGCTGGATTTACTGTTCGGGATTAGGCAGCGTCATATTATTCCTACCTCAGGCTTTATAGGTCACAGCGATATTGCGCCAGACAGAAAGCAAGATCCGGGAGAGCTTTTCCCTTGGAAAAAATTGGCTGAAAACGGGTATGGTTTATGGTCTGATTTAGACGGTGCAAACCGTAGTATTCTCGTTAAAAATGGCGAGAGTGGGCCAATCTATGATAAGCTTAATAAACAATTAGGTATGGTAGGCTACAATGTATCTAACAGCTTGTTTTTTGACAAGAATATTGAATGTGCCTTGTCTGCATTTCAAGCTCACTGGCGGCCAGAATTATCGAATGGCTGCTTTGATGAAGGTACAGCGCTAATACTCGATGATATCGCCTTTAAAACAGTTCAGATTGGGAGATCATAATGAAGAAATTTATAATAAGCAGTTTACTCCTGACAGTTAGTACGGCGGCTTTGGCTTTGCAGGTGCCTGTTACAAACGAACATCGCCCGAACAGGTTTACAATTGCTTGTCTTGAAGCCCCCACGCGGGATTGCGCTTTTACAGCAGCCATTCAGACAGCGATTAACGAAGAGTTTGGCCTTGAGCGCGCTAAAGTATTGATAGGCATTGCTCGGTCAAAAATTGCCACTGGCCAAAATGAGCAAGCCCGGCAAACCTTGATGCTTGCGCTTGATGAAGCACGGGCTGGGGATTTATCTTTTGCCACACGAGAGAAAATTACTGAAATAGCGCCTTTACTCGCGCGTGCCGGTGATACAGCCGGAGCCCTTGCGCTAGTAGAAGAGCTTGAGCAGCCTGCCATTAAAGATCTTGTGCTTTTCAAAATTGCAAGTGAGGCTGGCCGCATTGGT
>JAESTR010000199.1 GCA_016763495.1 Kordiimonadaceae bacterium | reverse complement strand
TCTTTAGAAAGCTTACACTTCAATGACCTACATGCTGCTTTATGCAAACTACCGTCCGCGACAGCAGCCTTTATAAGTGGCCCCTTTGCCTGCATCCAAACACCGCGCCCCGGTAACCGGGCTGCAACATCTGGTACAAGCACACCTTCGGGGCCCAGCACCAACCGAATCAGTGTTTCCACAGGTCCGGTCTCGTTCGTTACTATACACCGCCTGCCATTCTTCCGACTATTCTTCTTGCCGGGTTTCTGGCTATCTAGCGCTTCATCACTTTGCCTATCATCACCGGGCATTTCTTCATTGGGCATCATCTGCTCCTAAAATACCTAGCTTCGGCTTACTCTTTACTCTGCTTTTGCGTCTTCTTCAGCCGCATCTGCAGTTTCCACTTCAACATCAGCTTCTTCAGAAACTTCAGCCACCTCTTCCGGCGCAGCCTCTACTGCTTCTTCTGCTGCTTCTACTGCTTCTTCCCCAGTTTCCTCAAGCACTTCTTCAGGTGCAGGAGGGAAAGCATCTTCAGCAGAAATCCAGCCAAGAACAACCCGCGCAGACATAACCATAGTACTGGCTTCTTCCTCAGTTAGCGGGAAGGCTTTCAATATACCATCGTCTTTACTGGTCAATTCGTCAGCAGCACAGCCAGCAAAATCTTCCAACGTTTTCACTTGATCTTCGCCAAGAACAACGAGCATTTGCGGCGTTAAACCTTCAACATTCGCCAGCTCATCTTCAACACCAAGTTCTTTACGCTTATCATCAGCGGCGCGAGCCTCTGCTTCAAGGAAATCACCAGCACGGCGCTGCAATTCAACTACAAGCTCTTCTTCAAAACCTTCAACAGTGAGAAGCTCTTCAGGTTCTACGTAGGCGATTTCAGTTAGGTCTGTGAAACCTTCAGCCACAAGCAAGTGCGCCAAAGTTTCGTCCACATCAAGCGCCTCAACAAAGCGCTTGCTTTGATTGATAAACTCTTCCTGACGACGTTCGCTTTCTTCAGCTTCCGTCATAATGTCAATAGTCCAACCTGTAAGCTGGCTTGCAAGACGCACATTTTGGCCCCGGCGACCAATTGCTAGTGAAAGCTGGTCGTCTGGCACAACAACTTCTACGCGGCTAGTTTCTTCGTCCATCACTACCTTTGCAACTTCAGCAGGCTGAAGCGCATTCACGATGAAAGAAGCCACATCAGGTGACCACGGAATAATGTCAATCTTCTCGCCCTGCAGCTCATTCACAACAGCTTGCACACGACTACCGCGCATACCAACACATGCCCCAACCGGGTCAATGGAACTGTCATTTGACAAGACTGCAATTTTCGCACGACTGCCCGGATCACGCGCTACTGAACGAATTTCAATGATACCGTCATAAATTTCAGGCACTTCTTGAGCAAAAAGAGCGCCCATAAAGTCCGGCTTCGTACGAGACATAAAAATTTGCGGCCCACGATTTTCGCGGCGCACTTCGTAGATATACCCACGAATACGTTCGTTTTGGCGGATATGCTCACGTGGGATAACCTGATCGCGGCGCATAATAGCTTCACCACGACCCAGATCAACAATCACGTTACCATATTCAACACGCTTCACTAGGCCAGTAACAATTTCGCCTGCACGGTCTTTATATTCTTCATACTGCTTCTCGCGCTCGGCTTCTCGCACTTTTTGTACAATCACCTGCTTCGCGGTTTGAGCAGCTACCCGGCCAAAATCCATCGGCGGCAGGCTCGAAGCCAGATAGTCACCAACAACAGCGTCGGCTTTATCTTTTTGGGCATCTTCAACACTGATCTGAACAGCAGGCTCTTCTACTTCTTCAACAACTTCCAGAACCCGGAACAAACGAATATCCCCGGTGGTTTTGTCGATCTGCGCACGGATTTCATTTTCCGCACCGTATTTTGAACGTGCTGCTTTCTGAATCGCTTCTTCCATCGCCTCAAGAACAATCTCTTTATCGATTGATTTCTCGCGGGCAACCAATTCTGCAATCTGCAGTAGTTCGAGCCTATTTGCACTGATAGCAGATGCCATCGACTTCACTCCATTACGTGCGGGGCTACCTGCCCCTGTCGTTTCGGGCCAACTATGGCCCTTTATTTAATTTCGTTTCGGGCCAACTATGGCCCTTTATTTAATTCAGTGTCTCTATACAAACCCTTACGCGGGTTGGCATGCCTTAATTATTTTCTTCTGGCGTCTTTTTCTGTACAGCCACCAATAATTCGTCCGTTAACAACAGCTTGGCCTTAGCAACATCCGCAAACTCTAACGTGAAATCACCTTCGTCAGCAGTAGCTAGCACAATCACGCCATCCTTAAAGGACAGCAATTTACCGCGGAAACGACGACGACCATCCATTTGCTCGCCAAGTTCAACTTTCACATCAAACCCGACCCAGCGCTCAAAATCCTTGGCGCGAGTAAGAGGCCGATCCACACCAGGGGAACTAACCTCCAGCAAATACTCACCTTGCAATGGATCTTCTACATCAAGCAGAAGGGAAACTTCGCGTGATAATTTCGCGCAGTCTTCCACACCCATCGTTCCATCAGGTCGTTCCGCCATAATCTGCAGCGTTGGCTTGCGCCCACCACCATATGTTACACGGACCAATTCATAGCCTAAGGACTCGACAGTCGCTTCAATGATCGCTGTAATTTGATCTGCAGCTTCAGTCACTAAACTTGTCCTTTCCTACTTCTCTTTGGGCATCATCGGCGTAAAACTAAACTCGTATAAATCCGCCTTAGATGTGGGTCATCGCGGCTGTGAGCTTGCGCTCACCCCATGAATAATTACCAATACTCTAGGAGAAGTGGCCCCTATATATACCCAAGCCCCTCAAGGAGCAAGGCCCAAAAGCAAGTTTTTCAAGTGCTGCTTAGTAACCCGGATGAAAGATGCAATTGAAACACACTTATCGCGGTAATCGCCTGAAACGGAAATACGTAGACCGGCCTTCCAGCGCTTTCACTTCATAGCGGGTCTCAGGCCAATCATCAGGGCGGTCAAGCCAATCACACGGCGCCTCAGCCAACCACTCGAAATCCTCCCGTTCTGACATTTTAATAGTGGTCCACTCACGGTATATAGGGTGGTCAGTGCCAACCCGAAACTCGCCGTTATCCTTAAGAATACGCGCTATATCGTCAAGATTGTCTGGGTTCACAAAACGGCGCGGCGCATGACGCCGTTTCGGCCATGGGTCTGGATGGATTAGAAATATGCGGTCTACACTCGCATCCGGTAGCTGCCAAATCACATGACGGGCATCATCAGCGTAAATGCGAATATTCTCAATGCCTTGCTCGGCAACTTGAGTGACCAGACCCGCAACACCATTCAAGTACGGCTCGCACCCTATTAAGCCAAAATCAGGATTAGCTTGTGCTTGCCATGCTAAATGCTCGCCTTTTCCAAACCCTATTTCCAGCCAAACTTGGGCTTTTTTTCCACCAAAAAGCGAATCCAAATCAATGGAGTCGTTTTTGTCCTCTGGCACAGTCACAGAGATGCGCGGCAGCACATCTTCCATCAGCCCGGTTTTTCGGTCTGACAAAGAAGGGCCTTTACGGCGGCCAAAAAAGCGGCTGCCGGGCAAAGGGTATTTGGAAGTATCTTCGGGTGTATCTGTCATGCCCGCCCCTATAGCCGATCAGCGGACATTGCGAAAGGGGCAAAACAAGTGTTCTTCGGTACAGCAAGATTGTGCCGCAGTCAGGGGTCTAGCTATTTCCCCTGCGGGCGCGCACCACCATAGCTATTAAAGCCACGGACAAAATACCAATTGAAAGCATCAATACTGCAAACACCCGAAGCCCCGTTGGCCATGCCGGCGCACTGATGGATTTAGGCAACGGGCTTTCAACAGTGCCTTGCCTACCAAGGCCAAGGGCACTTTGTGTCCGTCCGTAAGAATCTATCACGGCACACACGCCTGTACTGGTTGACCGCACCATCGGCAAGCCTTCTTCGATCGCGCGCATGCGGGAAAGCGCCAAATGCTGATAGGGCCCATCGGTCATGCCAAACCATGCATCATTGCTAAGTACCAACATCCATTCAGGGCGCTCTTGTGGCAAAATAACCTGCCCTGGGAAAATCGCCTCATAGCAAATAAGTGGTGAGAATTTGGGGATGCCGGGCAGAGTCACAGTCTGCAATCCGTTGCCACGGGTCCAACCGGAGCCACCAGCCAGCTCAGCCAATTGGCTAAGACCTATAGATTTCAGTAAAGGAGCAAGCGGTAAATACTCTCCAAATGGTACCAAATGGTTTTTATCATAACGCGCATACATTTTGCCTTTTGCATTAAAAGCCAGCAGGCTGTTGTAATATTTCAACTCGCTATCCTCGCTATTATAGCGGGGCGCCCCCGTGATGGCGTATGCACCAAATTCCAACAAACGTGAAACACGCCAGCGCAGCAAAGACCCTTCACGGTCGAACGTTTCTTTTTGTACCGCTGTCTCAGGCCATATCAGCAGTTTTATGCCTTCCGCTTTGCCCCCTTTTGAATTGCTGCCAGAGCGAGACAACCGCATATGAGTTTCAAAATGATCATCGATCAAATGGCTACGCCATTTCTCATCCTGCTGCACATTCGCCTGCACAAGCCGAAGCGATATCCCCAAATGGAAATTGGTCTGATTTTCTTCTAAACGCGCATTGCCTAACAACGCCAAAACCGGAAACACAGCAAAAGCCGTCAATGCAAAAGCCGCAGTTGGCAAAGATGGCCGCAGTTGTAGAAACAGCACGAAGGCCGACGCCGAGACAATGGTTAGAAAGGAAAGCCCGTATACCGTTATCCAGTAAGCAGTTTGCGCCACCGGCAACCATTCCGCCCACACAGCACCGAGCAAATGCCACGGAAATCCAGTGAATAAAAAACCTCTGGCAATTTCAAACAATGTCCACGCTGCAGCAAAAATACAAACTTTTGCAACAGAACCAACCTTCAACCGCCATGTTGTCCAAAATGCCAATGCCGGAAAAACAGCCATAATTGCGGCTAAGGCTAATACTGCAAAAGGCGCAAGTGCAGCGGGCACATTCTGCTGCTGTGTAAAACTATAGGCTATCCAACTAAGGCCAACGGCAAAAAAGCCAAAACCAAACCACCAGCCGTGAGCAAATGCCTGCTTTCCAATCCGCGCGCGATCCAGCATCAATAATGCTACCGGCAGCGCAATGAAAACGGCCGGGAAAAAATTAGTGGGCGCAAACGCCTGAGACAATAAAGCACCCAACACAAATGCCAGCACCGATAGGCCAAAGCGCGAACGGCTTTCAACCCAGTTAAACAAACCATTAACCAGCTGATCAGACAAAGACACAGCCGGCATTGTTGCCTCTAATTGGTCAGCCATGGGCTGGCGCTACTCCTTCACAGGGGGATGAATTCTTACTTTACTGATCCGTCTGGGATCTGCATCCAGGACCTCAAACTTGTAACCAGTTTCGTGAAGAATTACCTCACCTATCTCGGGCACACAACCCGCGAGCGTGAAGACAAGCCCCCCTAGCGTATCAACATCTTCATCTTGCGCTTCTGGTAAGATATCTACCCCAAGCACCTTTTCCATTTCTTCTATTTCAAGCCGCGCATCGGCATCATAGCCGCCGCCGCTCAGTGCCACCATTTCTGGTTCACCAACGTCATCATGCTCGTCTTCTATTTCGCCAACAACTTCTTCAACAATATCTTCAACTGTGACAAGACCGTCCGTGCCACCATATTCATCAACGACTATAGCCATATGAGTGCGGCTTTTTTTCATTTTCGCCAACAGGTCAATAACCTTCATGGAAGGCGGCACATACAGCACTGAGCGTCTGATTTTACTGATTTGAAAGCTGCTCTGCGCTTCACCGCTTGCCACTACTTTCAGCACGTCTTTCACATGCACCATGCCAAGTACATCATCAAGCGTGCCGCTAAACACCGGGATACGCGAATGCTCCGCTTCGGCAAAAATCGTAAC
The DNA here is from genome assembly GCA_016763495.1 of Kordiimonadaceae bacterium. Next base: position 3,594 of record JAESTR010000199.1, on the reverse strand, counting down.
CAGTTCCTTATAGGACACATCGCCAGGCACACCGATAATATCGGCCCGCGGCACCATCACATCGTCCACCCGCAATGCGCCATACTCTAGGACATTGAACAGCATTTCCCGTTCGACATCGCCTAAAGCAGGTTCGCGGGTGTCTTCTTCGTGTTCTTCGATGGCTTCTTCAAGGCTTTCGCGCAAGCTAACATCAGGCTGTTTGAAACCAAACAACCCTTTCAACCCACGCCAAAAACCTGAGGTCGGTATTTGACTGCCGTCAGCCATTAGCTTGCTTTCCCCACATCAATTGCATCACCAACGGGGAGCTCATAGGGGTTTGGTACATCGAGTGTCGCAAGTATTTCACGTTCTAAAGTTTCCATTATTTCTGCATCTGCTTCAATAATATGGTCATAACCTAGCAAATGTAAAACCCCGTGCACAACCAGATGCATCAAATGATGCAGGAGAGACTTGTTTTGCTCAACTGCTTCCTCAGAAAGTACTGTACCAGCAACGATCAAATCACCGAGAGGGACAGGGGGGCCGCCATTCTCTGAAAAATCAAAAGCAACAGCAAGATCATCAGGCTCTGTGCCTGGGAAAGACAACACATTGGTTGGCTTATCTTTGCCCCGGTATTCCTTATTAAGCTGCTGACTCCGCTCGTTATCAACTATTTCAATATATAACTCAGCCGGTTGTCCGCCATATTGTTTGGCAGCAGACAGTGCGGCCCGGACTGCAATTTCAATGGCGCCTGCCCAATCAGTGCCAGCCGTCACACCGCTACTGTTGGTGTCCATATCAAGACAAAGCTGCGCGGTTGATGCTGCATTTTTTTCTATTTGATCTGAGCGGATCACGCCAGTTTTAGATAGTGAAGGATGGGGCATTATTTTGACTTAACGTCCATCATCATCACCGTATGCTTCCACAATGCGGCCAACGAGAGGGTGGCGCACAACATCTGCCACACTAAAACGCGTAACAGCTATACCGTCAACACCGCGCAAAATATCAAGCGCATGCCGCAACCCTGACCGCGTACCACGCGGTAAATCAACCTGGCTCGGGTCACCGCAGATCACCATATGGCTGTTTTCACCGAAGCGGGTTAAAAACATTTTCATCTGCATCATGGTCGTATTTTGCGCTTCATCCAAAATCACAAAGGAATTAGCAAGAGTACGACCCCGCATAAACGCAAGCGGGGCAATTTCAATTTGACCACTGGCCAAATATTTTTCAACTTGCTCAGCTGGTAACATGTCATAGAGCGCAACATAAAGTGGCCGCAAATACGGGTCGACCTTTTCCTTCAAATCACCGGGTAGAAAACCAAGATTTTCGCCAGCCTCCACGGCAGGGCGCGACAAAATAATACGGTCAATTTCACCAGCGATCATGTGTGACACTGCCATAGCAACAGCTAGATAGGTCTTGCCCGTACCCGCAGGGCCAACACCGAACACCATTTCATGGTCCATCAGGTTAGCAACATAATCAGCTTGCCCCGGAGAACGCGGCATAACCACTTTGTTGCGGGTATTAATTTTCAAATCTCTTTTGGCCGCATTACCACTGCCATTCGTGCCGTTTTTTTTCTTAGTTTTCCTATCATCAGCCGCGCCGCCAGTGCTCATGCGAATAGAGCCATCCACTGCGCCAGCATCAATCTCATGGCCTTTTTCCGCAAGGTCATACAGATTATGCAACACATCCTTGGCTAAATTAGCAGCATCCGTGCTGCCTTCAATAGCGATGCGATTGCCGCGATTGATTAAAACGACACCGACCTGTTCCTCTATACGTGCTAAATTCTGATCATGTTGACCGAATAAAATTGCGGCTAAGCGGTTATCTTCAAATTCCAACACCATTTTGCTTTTATCTTTCGATGCGGCTTTGGTGTTACCTTGGGCACTTGTTGAGCTGCTTTTGGCGTACATATAAAGGTGTCGGCTCCTGTTTGGTTTGTAAGGTATACCCCGTTAAAGGCACACAATTTAATGAGAGAAGTAAGACCTATAAGTGGATCTAGGAAACCACACTTACGAGCTCTCCTTTAAGGCTCCTTGGACCGGCTTCAGCAATCTTCACCCGAACCAATTTACCCATATAGTCACTGTATGCCCTCTCGGCGCTTTCGTCCATAGCATTATGTTCTTTTGACAAGTCCACATGAACCGCCTGCAAATAAGGGCTACGGCCAATAAGTTGGCCTGCTTGCTTGCCTTCGCGCTCCAGCAGAATATCCATTTCAGCGCCTACCATGCTTTCATTAAATTCCTGCTGGTGCTCAAGAAGCAAATCCTGCAACCGCGCAAGGCGCTCCACTTTTACCTCTTCAGGCACTTGTTCTTCAATAACAGAAGCCGGGGTGCCGGGGCGTGGGCTATATTTAAAGCTATAGGCCTGTGCATATTTCACGCGGCGCACCAAATCCATTGTGTCTTCAAAGTCCTGATCTGTCTCACCGGGGAAACCCACGATAAAGTCAGAGGACAATGCTATGTTAGGGCATTCTTCGCGCAATTTATCGACAGTTTTAAAGTAATCTTCACGCGTATGCTGGCGGTTCATCGCTTTCAATATAGCATCAGAGCCACTTTGCACCGGCAGATGCAGGTACGGCATACATTCTGGCAGATCTTTATGCACTGCGATCAATTCATCATCCATGTCGCGCGGATGGGACGTCGTATACCGGATACGACCAATTTCCTTTATCTTGGCTACTTCCCGAATAAGGGCTGCCAAGCTCACTGTACCGCCGGCGCCGTCATCGCCGTGATAGGCATTCACATTCTGCCCGAGCAGCGTAATTTCCACCACACCGTTGCGCGCCATATGTTCAGCTTCTGCCACAATTTCTGCAACTGACCGGCTATATTCTGCGCCGCGCGTATAAGGCACCACGCAGAAAGCACAGAATTTATCACACCCTTCCTGAATGGTTAGAAATGCTGCGGCACTTTTAAAATCGCTTTCTTCAGGTAGATGGTCAAATTTAGTGTCAGCTGGAAATTCCGTATCAAGCACACGACTGCTGCTACGGCCAGCGGCGCGCTGTTCCTCCGCTGATTTCATCATGTCAGGCAAGCGGTGATATGTTTGCGGGCCTAAAACCAAGTCAACAGCTGGCGCGCGTTTCATCATCTCAGCGCCTTCAGCCTGCGCCACGCAGCCAGCAATGGCGATGAACATATTTTCGCCTTTAGCGGCCTTTGCCATTTTGGTTTGTTTCAAGCGACCAATTTCTGAATAGACTTTTTCAGCTGCTTTTTCGCGAATGTGGCATGTATTCAGAATCACCAAATAGGCATCTTCAGGCGTGTCAGTAATTTCGTACCCATGCGGCTTCAATGCATTGACCATGCGATTGCTGTCATAAACATTCATCTGACAACCGTATGTTTTTACAAAGACTTTTTTGCTCACGAGATACTCCTACGCACAAAATACATGCACGCCGCTTTAAATTCGAATTGGCCTTGATGATAGCTGGCACAAGAATAGTAGAAACACCCAGCCGTACCAGCACCACATATATAGTGAAGCGGGGAATAAACCTTCGATTTTAGAGAGTCAAGGAAAGCCGCCCTT
>JAESTR010000198.1 GCA_016763495.1 Kordiimonadaceae bacterium | reverse complement strand
TGCTTTGAAAATGGCCATCGCGTATCACCGGGTTCGCGGCGAAGGCCACCGCACCCGTTTGATTGGCCGCGAAAAAGGCTATCACGGCGTGAACTTTGGCGGCATGGCTGTGGGCGGTATGCCTGCAAACCGAAAATGTTTGGCACGCTGGTTACGGGTGTTGACCATTTGCGCCACACACACGGTATTGAAGGCAATACATATTCCAAAGGCCAGCCAGAAAATGGCGCCGAATACGCCGATGATTTGATCCGTATGGTTGAACTGCATGATGCCTCTACTATCGCGGCGGTTATTGTAGAGCCGCTTGCTGGCTCAGCCGGTGTTATTTTGCCACCAAAAGGCTATTTGGAGCGCTTGCGCAAGATATGTGACGACCACGGTATTCTGCTTATATTTGATGAGGTTATCACTGCGTTTGGACGTCTTGGGTCACCATTTGCTGTGAACCATTTTGGTGTTGAACCTGACTTGGTGACAACTGCCAAAGCACTGGCCAACGGCGTGATCCCGATGGGCGCAGTGTTCGCGCAGGATAAAATATACGATGCCTTCATGACCGGGCCTGAGAATATGGTGGAGTTTTTCCACGGCTATACATTCTCTGGTAATCCGATGGCATGTGCGGCGGCGCTGGGCACCCTCGATACTTATGAAGAAGAAGGCTTGCTCACGCGGGGTGCTGAGATGTCTGACTATTGGCAGGATGCTGTGCATTCGCTTAAAGGCTTGCCGCATGTTATCGACCTGCGGAATATGGGCCTTATTGCGGGCATCGAGCTTGAGCCGCGCCCCGGTGCACCAACGGCACGAGCGTTTGAAGTGTTCCTGAAAGCATACGAGGCAGGGCTTCTTATTCGCACAACGGGGGACACTATTGCTTTGTCGCCACCGCTAATCATTGAAAAATCTCATATCGATTTCGCGTTTGGTACAATCGCGGACATTCTCAAGATGCTGGATTAAAATTATGACTTTAGTTGAACATATCATCGCAGGTAAACGCACTACTGGCAGTACAGACGCGACGCAACCTGTGTTTAACCCGGCAACGGGCGAACAAACAGGCAGCGTAGTGTTAGGCGCCGCAGCCGACATTAATACGGCTGTTGCCGTTGCTAAAGAAGCTTTTGTTAGCTGGTCTGCAACACCACCAGCTAAACGCGCCCAAGTGATGTTTAAAGTACGGGAGGTACTTTCTCGCCGTGCTGATGAAGTCGCTACGGCCATTAGCCGCGAGCACGGCAAAACTCATGATGATGCACTGGGTGAAGTTACCCGTGCGCTTGAAGTGGTGGATTATGCCTGCGGTATTCCTGAAAAGCTAAAAGGTGACTTTAGCCGTGATGTTGGGCCGGGTATTGATACGTGCTCAGAGCGCCAAGCACTGGGTGTTGTAGCGGGTATTACACCGTTCAATTTTCCCGCTATGGTGCCGCTGTGGATGATCCCTATGGCGATTGCGACGGGTAACACGTTCATTTTGAAACCGTCTGAGCGTGACCCATCTGTCGCAAACCTTATTCATGATTTATTTGCAGAAGCTGGTTTGCCTGCGGGTGTACTAAATGTTGTGCACGGCGGCAAAGACGCAGTGGATGCTATCCTTGACCATAAAGACATTCATGCCGTTAGCTTTGTTGGCTCCACGCCAATTGCTGAATATGTTTACACACGCGGCTGTGCGGCAGGCAAACGCGTGCAGGCACTAGGCGGCGCGAAAAACCATATGGTTATTCTGCCAGACGCCGACATTGACCAAGCTGCTGACGCCTTGATGGGTGCGGGTTTTGGTTCTGCCGGTGAACGCTGCATGGCGATCAGTGTAGCTGTGCCAGTGGGTGAAGAAACAGCCAACAAGCTTGTTGCGAAACTAGCGCCAATGGTGCAGGCCATGAAGATCGGCCCGCATGATGACACTGATGCTGAAATGGGCCCTGTAATTACCGCCCAAGCCAAAGAACGCATTGAAGGCCTTATCAGCAAAGGCGAGAGCGAAGGTGCAACGGTTGTTGTTGATGGCCGTGGCCACAAGCTGCAAGGTTATGAAGGCGGCTTCTGGGTTGGCGGTACACTGCTTGACCATGTAACGGCTGACATGACTGTTTATAAAGAAGAGATTTTTGGCCCTGTGCTTTCAGTACTACGTGCTAAATCATATGACGAAGCAGTGCAGCTGATCAATGACCATGAGTATGGTAACGGCACAGCCATCTTCACCCGCGACGGTGATGCAGCGCGTGATTTCACATCTAAAATTCAAGTGGGCATGGTTGGCGTGAATGTGCCAATTCCGGTCCCTGTTGCGTATCACAGCTTTGGTGGTTGGAAGCGTTCTATCTTTGGTGCTCACGGTATATACGGGCCTGAAGCCGTTCATTTTTATACAAAATTAAAAACAGTAACCACACGCTGGCCAACGGGCATCCGTTCTGGTGCTGAGTTTAATTTTCCGAGCATGGATTAAGAGGGGGATATTATGACTATCAATACAAGTGCAACACTGCGCGGTGGTTTGATCCAGATGGCGCTTAAGTCCTCAACGGACAATGACCCGGAAACAATTCGCCAAGCGATGATCGAAGCGCATATTCCGATGATTGAAGAAGCGGGCGAAAAAGGCGTGCAAGTGCTGTGTTTTCAGGAAGTATTTACACAGCCGTACTTTTGCCCAAGCCAAGACGAAAAATGGTACGCAGGTGCTGAAAGTATTCCAAGCGGCCCAACCACGGTTTTGATGCAGGAATACGCCAAAAAATACAAAATGGTTATCGTTGTGCCGATTTATGAGCGCGATGACGTGACCGGCATTTATTATAATACAGCTGCCGTGATTGATGCTGACGGTAGTTACCTCGGTAAATACCGCAAAACTCATATCCCGCAAGTTAAGGGGTTCTGGGAAAAATTCTTCTTCAAGCCGGGCGCTTCTAATTGGCCTGTGTTTGAAACTCAATATTGCAAGCTTGGTGTTTACATCTGTTATGATCGCCACTTCCCTGAAGGTTGGCGTGCGCTTGCACTGAACGGCGCAGAATATATCGTGAACCCTTCTGCGACTGTCGCGGGGCTTTCTGAGTATTTGTGGAAGCTAGAGCAGCCTGCATCAGCGGCTGCAAATGGCTGTTA
>JAESTR010000197.1 GCA_016763495.1 Kordiimonadaceae bacterium | reverse complement strand
GCCAGTGATAGCTCGGGGTGATGTTCTGTCCAGAAATGTATCAACTTCCCACAGCAGCGCACCGGTGGCGGCATCAAGCGCGAACAGCCTGCCATCAAGCGACGCCGCATAGACATTGCCTTCCCAAACCGACAGACCACGGGACACAACATCACAGCAAGCATGGCGGCCCCATTTTCCTGGCACTTCTGGGTCATAAGTCCAGATTTCCTCGCCGGTTTTTCCGTCAATTGCAAACACTATGCCCCAGTTGCCGGTAACATACAGCACGCCGTCCACAAAAATGGGCGTGGCCTCAAGTCCCCTGTGCGTATCGGTGAAATATTCCCATGCGAAACCTAGCTTATGGGCGTTTTGGTCATTTATCTGATCAAGCGGGGAATGGTGGGTTTCGCCAAAGTCGCGCCCTACAGTGAGCCAACTGCCGGGCTCCTTGGCTACACCCTGCAGCCGCTCTCGGTCAATCCAACCGGTTTTTGCTCCGGGTTTATCTTCACTGCAGCCCGCAACCAGCAAGCTGCATATAATCGCCATGACACCTAAATTGAAAACTCGCAAAGCTAGTCCCTCCCCTACCGCTAGAGCTGTATTTTCGCTTGTACCACAGCCCAAGCCGCCTGACTATAATACCCCAACCTGAGTATTGGTGGATACTTGCATAGCGCGCATAAAAAAATGCCGAGAAAGTGGAAGGACTTTCTCGGCATAAGGTAACGCTTAAAACTTGGGAGAACTTAAACGTTTATTCTTTGAAACGGACTTCTCCGGCACCTGTGCCCTCAGCACGCGCCGCATGCGCATCAGCGATTAGGAAAGCGAGAATAGCATCAGCATCATCTTCACTTAAAATATCCGCAAACGGTGCCATACCGGCATAGGAATAGGTGCCTTTGAGCAGTATATCTTTGAAATTTTCATGCGCCTCTGGGCCCATATTCCAAAGATTTGGATACACGCCTTTAGAACCACGATATGCATGACAACGCGCGCAGTTACCATTCGCGAAGAATAAGTAATCCCCACGTGCGATAATATCAGCGTCTGTCACTGTCATCTCTGGCAGCGGTTGCTGCTCAAGCTCCGTGCGCAGAGGCGGCATTGGCACGTCACCACCACCAAGCTTGAATACAAATAGGCGCTCAGGGTTTTCAAATTTATGCGCTGCGGATGCATCTGGGAAATAGGCACTTTCAGAGCCACCAAGCCCGGCGAGCACAGCCACATATTGCTCCCCGTCCACCATATAGGTCATGGGCGGCGCGAGTGTCGCAAGGCCTGTATCAATTTCCTTAAGCACAGTGCCGTCATGGGCATCATAAATACGGAATATACCATCAACAGCGCCTTGAAAAATAAGGCCAGACTGAGTGGACAGCACGCCGCCACTCCACCAAGTTTGTGGCTCACTTTGCCAAACCACTTTTTGCGTCACAGGGTCCCACGCCTTAAGCACACTTTCCATGCGGGCTTTATGGTCATTAACACCAGCAAGCTCATCATCGCCCGCATCAAGGAAAGGCGGCATCAGTGGCGGGCCTTTGCCTTCATTCAAGCTGCCAGTTTTATACACAACCTTTTTATAGGCCAGATACTTCATCGGGGCTTCAAGCGCCGGGATATACGCGAGGCCAGTTAGCTCACTGTAGGCCATTGGCTGCCAGTTGTGACCGCCAGAGACTGATGGCCAAACGATGGTTGGCTTGTCGCGAAAATCAAGCGCCTCATTCACCACAGGCTTGCCGGTTTTCATATCAACATGCGTGGCCCAAGTCACTGTAGTAAAAGGGTCAGCTGCCAGTAATTCACCTGTGACGCGGTCGATGACATAATAGAAGCCGTTTTTCGGCGCCTGCATAATTACTTTGCGGGTTTTGCCTTCAATTTCCAGATCCGTCATCACCATGTTTTGCGTGGAACCAAAATCCCAGCTATCGGACGGTGTGGTTTGGTAATGCCAAACACGGCGACCAGTTTTGTTGTTGATCGCGACTATGGAAGACAAGTAAAGGTTTTCACCTTCATTCCCCGGGTCCCGCAGCCATGTTGGGTGCGGCACACCGTTACTTGTGCCGGCAAAAACAATATCCAGCTCAGGGTCATAAACGATGCTGTCATACGCGCCGCCACCAAGGCCAAGGTCCCACCGGGCATTATCGCCCCATGTTTCGCGGGCCAAAGTGATGTCAGGTGTTTCATCACCAAGCTCAGGTGCGGCAGGCACCGTGAAGAAGCGCCACGCCAATTTGCCGGTATCAACATTATAGGCTGATACATAGCCGCGAATATCCATATCACTGCCGCCGTGACTGATAACAACATTGTCGCCTGCAAGCGCTGGTGCGCCTGTAACTGTATAGCTTCTGGTGCGGTCGATCAGTGTATCAATGCGCCATTTTCTCTTGCCAGTTTTAACATCAACAGCGTCAATATAGCCGTCTACTACGCCGACAAAAAGCGTGTCGCCTTTGATCGCCACGCCCTTATTATTTACATCACAACAAGCTTTGCGGGCCCACGCGCCTTCTACTTCCGGGTCATAGGTCCAAAGGTCTTCGCCAGTTTTAGCGTCCACGGCGTACACAACGCTCCATGGTCCGGTAAAATACATTTTTCCGTCAATAACCAGAGGCGTGCCTTGGTTCCCCCGGTGCACCCTGCCGCGAACAACAAAGTCTTCATACATCCAGGCAAGGCCAAGGTCTTTGACATTCTCTTTATTTATACTGGTCAGAGGTGAATGGCGTTTTGCCAAATCGGTTAAGCCATTCAATGCCCAATCACCGCTCACTGCTTGCGGCGCTTCTGCCTGTTCCTTGCTGTCGTTACCTGTGCCGCACGCCGTAAGGGCAGACGTCAGGGCTATTGCAAGGCCCCAGTTTTTCAGGCTACTAGTTTGCCCAACTTGTTTAATAAAAGAAAATACCATCACGCTTCTCATATCTGTTTGTGTGTTGAGGCCGCTAGCAAAGCGCCAACCTGTTAAAAACAAACAAACCGGACCTATAACAACCACCATCTTAGATTCTGACGTATGTTTTCATAATTTCGAAATTTATGCAAACATATTTCTATAAACACTCTAAACCTTCACCCGAAAAAAGTGTATTAGTTCATATTAATCAACATATTAATGTATAAATTCATAATAATGCATAAACCTCCAGACACCCATAAAATATATTTTATTCTGCCGCAGGCACCCACAATTCAATTTTCTGACGTTCAAAATACAGGGCAATGGCTCAAATTAGCCCCTAACAAGCTCCAAAAAAACAACCGTGAGTTCTATACTCTTGAATTTCGAACATCCTGCCGCTAGATTGAGCTGGCAACAAGGGGCCTGGACAACATCAATGAAAAACGCAGATAAAAACACCGTTAAAGGCAGTAAAACACTTGCCGATTTCGCGTACCAGAAAATCCGTAACGATATCATTTCTGGTGAGCTTGAAGCTGATGAAAAATTACGTCTAAGCAACCTTTGTAAAAGATATGAAATCGGCATGAGCCCACTGCGAGAAGCCCTCGCCCGGCTTATCGGTGACGCACTTGTTATTACCGAAGGCCAGCGCGGTTTTTGGGTCGCCCCTCTTTCAATAGAAGAGCTTGAAGACATTTCACGTGTACGTATCCTGCTTGAAAGCGAAGCGCTGCAACTGTCCATTACAAATGCGGATGATGGCTGGCGCAACCTGTTAACTGATGCCTTTGAACAACTCACGCGCGTAGAAACAGAGCTTGATGGGCGTAACCGCGATAAAGTCCCTGAATGGGAACAGGCTAACAGCCGCTTTCATGAAACACTTGTTGCGCGCTGCGGGTCACAGTGGCTACAGCGTATGCTTAAGATATTACACCAACAAGCTGAGCGCTATCGCCGTATCTCTCTCGTCAAGGCCAACACAGGCCGTGACTTGCATGAAGAGCACGAAGCACTTTACCAAGCTGCAATGCAGGGCAACGTGCTAAAAGCATGCCGACTGCTGGAAATTCATGTCGGCTTAACTAGCGATGCTGTGCGCGACGCACTTACGGAAAACTTAGCAACTTAACTTAAAAGACCTTTCCTCTACTTTTTCTATAGTCATTTTTATAAAATTTCGAAATTATTTGACATAACTGCCTATAATTCTAATAATGGCGGCAAGAATCGTGAAATAAATATATATTTTACCTAAAATGAACGCAAAACCTGTTTCTAACAGCCCCAGCGAAACAGAGGTCCATAAAGAGGAACGGTTATGAATAAGTCCACCGCAACTGTTTCCACAGGAAAGGCATCACGCTACTTGCAGCAGCTTTGCAAACACTGGAGCCACAATCGCCCTACCAAATTTGATGCAGAGACTGGGTTTGTTATGTTTGACGAAGGTATTTGCCGCATGCAGGCCACAGATAACGAGCTAATTCTGCGCATCAGCTCGATTGGACTGGAACACCTTCAACTTCTTGAAAACGGCATTAGGAAACACCTAGAGCGCTTTGCTTTCAAGGAAAACCCGGCAATCCTCTGGGACCGAAACTTTCGGGCCGCTGAATGAACGCTTAAGCAGTAGCCCATTGATTAGTCCAGAACGACCCGCAGGTAGCTACTGGGTAAATTTCGAAATTTAACATAAAGATACACGACCTTCCCGGGGGAGCCAAATGCCAATAGTTCAGATTTCACTTATCGAAGGCCGGGACGACGCTGTCAAAGCCCGAGTTATCAAAGAAGTTACTGATGCCATAGAACACGCTGCTGATGTACCGCGCAGTGCCATTAGAGTTTTGATTAATGAAATACCCGCATCCCATTGGGGAGTCGCCGGCATTCCAAAATCAGAGAAAAATAAATAATACCGGATTTTAATATGACTAACGAACTACAAAATTTTGTTGGCGGTGTGTTTCAAAAAACGTCTCAGCCCTTCGATATCATTAACCCGGTAACGGGAAAAGTACATGCCATTGCTTACGAAGCTGATCAACAGACTGTTTCTGATGCGATAGCCGCCGCAAAAACCGCCTTAAAAGGCCCATGGGGCAAAATGCCGCTCGAAGAACGGCGTCAACTGCTGCACAAAGTAGCGGACCGGATTGATGAGCGGTTTGACGAATTTTTGGCCGCAGAAGTCGCCGACACAGGCAAGCCCCACAGCTTAGCTAGTAAAATAGACATTCCACGTGGTGCGGCCAATTTCAGGGTTTTCGCAGATTCTATCGCATCGCTTTCAACTGAATGTTTTGAAATGGATACGCCTGACGGTGCTGGTGCGCTTAATTATGCGCTGCGCAAACCGCTCGGCGTTGTAGCCGTGATATCCCCGTGGAATTTACCGCTATTGCTGCTCACATGGAAAGTTGCGCCGGCGCTGGCATGCGGCAATACACTCGTTGTGAAACCGTCTGAGGAAACACCCTCTACAGCGACGCTCCTTGCTGATGTTATGCGAGAAGTTGGCATGCCAGCTGGCGTGTTCAACTTGGTGCATGGTTTTGGGCAGGATTCAGCCGGTGAGTATCTAACAGAACATAAAGACATTGACGCAATCACCTTCACGGGGGAAACCGTTACTGGCAAAGCGATCATGAAAAAAGCTGCGGACAATATCACACCGATATCATTTGAGCTTGGCGGTAAAAACGCAGGCATCGTATTTGCTGACGCTGACTTTGGTGATGCGGTTGAAGGCATTTCACGCGCTGTATTCGCTAATACTGGCCAAGTATGCTTGGCGACTGAGCGGGTGTATGTGGAGCGGCCTATTTTCGATAAATTCGTAGCGGCTCTCAAAGAAAAAGCACTAGCCTTGCATGCAGGCTACCCTGAAGATGCTGATACGACATTTGGGCCTTTGGTTTCAAAAGAGCATCAAAGAAAAGTGCTCGAATATTTCAAAATAGCGGAAGAAGAAGGCGCAACCATTATAACCGGTGGCGGCGTGCCCGTGTTCGGCGATGACCGCGACAATGGCTGCTACGTCCAGCCAACCATATGGACAGGCCTTTCTGAAACTGCCCGCTGTGTGAAAGAAGAAATATTCGGCCCAGTTTGCCACATTGCGCCGTTCGACAGCGAAGAAGAAGCCATCGCGCTAGCCAATGATTGTGAGTACGGCCT
>JAESTR010000020.1 GCA_016763495.1 Kordiimonadaceae bacterium | reverse complement strand
TTTCAGGCGAAATATGCATACGCGTGGAATGTGAACCGTGCCTTCACTGACAAATCAGCTGTTGGTAACTTTGATTCCAACATTCATTTATTCAACGGCGAGTATAGGGGGTTTTCTTTGGGAAAGTTTCAGGCCTATGCGTACTTAGTTGACTTAAATGACGCGTTTGCTCTTGGTCTCTCTACCTCAACCATTGGTGCGAGTTTTGACGGAAACACACGCATTTCTGATAGTTTTAAGCTCACATATTACACAGAATACTCCAGCCAAAGCGACTATGCGGATAACCCGGGTGACTTTACAGAGGACTATTTGCACGCCTCACTGGGTTTTGCGGCGAATAACGGCCTCAGTGTCACTGCTGGTTATGAGAAACTCAGTGGTAACGGCACATCGTCCTTTAAGACACCATTAGCGCTTCTGCACGCGTTCCAAGGCTGGGCTGATAAGTTTCTCGTAACTCCGCCAAACGGCTTGGTTGATGTTCATGTGAAAGCGGCGTTCAAAATGAAGAACGCACCAGGCCTGTTAAATGGTGCTGTTTTAAAGCTCGCTTATCATGACTTTAGTTCGGACAATGGGGGCATTGATTACGGCACTGAATTTGATATCGCTCTTATTAAAAAATTCTCCAAACGCTACACGCTTATTTTAAAAGGCGCGTTTTACAATGCCGATCAATTTGCAACGGACACAACGAAACTTTGGATGGTTTTAGCAACAAAATTTTAACGCTGCAGAAGTTGGGCAGATGCCCGGCGAATTAAACACAGCCATAGACGCCTACCTCGCCGATACAAGAGCCACTTGCAGCGGCGCTTGTCAATTAAGGGCTGACAGCGCGTATAGCGCGTTCAGAGTAGCAATGCTTTGAATGCAAGTGCCGTTAGGGCAAAAACGGCTAGACAGCCAACCGTGAAGGCTGCGCGACGTTTGGGCACATAGTTTTCTTCGATATGAATATACGCATGGACAATACGGCTAATCGTAAAGGACCAAGCAACAATGAGCGCCATCATGTCTACAGCTGCCAAGTTGAATAATACAAAGCACAGCACATAGAATAATAGAGGGATTTCAAATTGGTTTTGGATCGCGTTATTGACCTGTATAACCGTATCAGGCCATGCATCACTATGTAAGGCTCTACGTTCTTCATTCACTTGCCCGGCAGCTACGGCTGCCTTTTTCCGTTTTATCAGCACCATGTATAGGAATGCAGTCAGTACGATTTGCACAAGCACGGGTAAAAAGATAAATTTGTCAGGCATTTGTTCACCTACGTTATAGAAATGGTTTTCTCGGTACATTAATAGCGAGTGTAATTCTGCCCTCAAAATTTGCTGTGTTGGGGCGAGGAACTTTCCTTACTTAACTTTAGCCCTATATAACGTCTAGCATTTTTGCGGGGATAGGCAAGCCATGAAAAGATCATGTATGCAGTGAATTAGCATGTTCATACTGTATACAGGTGAATGGCCTATTCTGACTGATAGCTTAAAGAGGGAGACATGTCATGCCGTTCAGGCAGATCATATTGAAATTAACAGCGGTATTTGTACTTACAGTTTCGGCATTTTCTGCTGATGTTTCAGATCCCCAGCAGTCTGGCTTTTTGCCAGCAAAACTTGCTGACCTTGAAAGGCACTTTCAAGGGTACGTAGACGATAATAAGCTTGCTGGATTAACAACGTTGATCGCCCGGCGAGGCAAATTGGTGCACTTTAAAGCGTATGGCATGCTTGATAAGGCTGCCGGAAAAGCCATGCCTGATAATGCAGTGTTTCGTATTTACTCGATGACAAAGCCGGTAACCGGCATAGCCATGATGATGTTGTGGGAAGAAGGCAAATTCAAACTGGATGATCCGGTTTCAAAGTATTTGCCTGAGTTTAAAAACCAAAGCGTGTTCTCGGGTCTCGATGATGATGGGAAAATTCAAACCGTACCGCTGGAGCGCGACGTCACTATTCGGGATTTGATGCGCCACACAGCTGGCCTGACGTACGGTGTTTTCGGTGATACACCCGTTGACAGGGCTTACCGTGGTTCTGGTATTTTTTCCCGTGATAATGACCTTAAAACAATGGTTGAAAAAATCGCCGAGCAGCCACTTTTGTATCAACCAGGCAAGGCTTGGGTCTATTCACTGGCAACTGATGTGCAAGGCCGCTTGATAGAAGTAATGTCTGGTACATCTCTCGATAAATTTTTCCACTCTCGCATTTTTGCACCTCTTAAAATGACTGATACTAGCTTTGTCGTTAGGGCAGATCAAAAAGGCCGTTTTGCGGAGATTTATGCGGTGGAGAAAGAAAAAGGGCTAACGGAATATCGTGGTGACAATTACCGTGATTACTCCAAAAACCCCAACGCTTTTTCCGGTGGTGGCGGGCTGGTTTCAACCACGATGGACTATTGGAAGTTTGCGCAGATGGTTGCCAATGGCGGTACTTTGAACGGTGTAATGTTAGTTAAAAGCAGCACAATTGATTTGATGCGCTCAGACCAGTTACCCGAAGCCCTCGGTGGTGTTGGTGGCGGTAATCTAGGTTTAGGTTTTGGGCTAAATTTTGCTGTCGTAAAAGACATTACCAAAGCTAAAAGCGCTGGCCGGGTCGGGGAGTATTTTTGGGGTGGATTGGCGAGCACTTTATTCTGGATTGACCCAGAAGAAGAAGTTGTAGCCATTCTGATGACGAATTTTATGCATTCACGTGTGTACCCATTGCGGCAGGAAATGCGGACGCAGGTATATAGTGCATTAGCAGACTGAATAGTGGCTACACTAATTTAGGGGGCAGCTGCACCATAGAGCCGGATGTTTTCATCTGTTGGTGCCTGCCCCTGTAGTTTGCGTGCAGCATGGGCTTTCCATGGCACAGACAGAGCCGGGAGTGTTGAAAGCTCCCGCAGGGCGTCTAAAGCAATAGCATTTTTGTCTTTACCAAACAAAATTTGACGTGTGCGAAACAAGTCCCATCTAGGGTTCGGCCTGGTTACCACTGATATTTTTTGGTTTTGTTCCATGGCTCCTTCCACCAGAACCCGACAATAGAAGCCGGTTTTACCGCTTTTATCCAAACTTTTGGCAAACTCTTTTATGGAAAATTTTTTGGCTAATACCCAGCACGGCTGGCGGGCTTGGCTAACTTCCAAAGTAACTGAACCACAAGTAATCTGGTCTCCAATGCATATTTCCTCTTCGAGCAGGCCCGATACAATAAGGTTTTCCCCGAACGAGCCGGGTACAAACGCCCGTGCCATATCAGGATACTCAGATTGCCAGTGGGCATAATGATTGGCTGGATAAATATGGATGGCTTTATCTAGGCCACCATGGTGTTTTTTGTTGGCTTGCATGTCCCCATCAAGGCCTACACTGGATACACGAATGCTCCCATGCACTGGTGCTTTGAATATGGCCGTTTTGGTGCCATCGGCAAGCTGACCAATTTTCCCAATATTTATTTGTTCCAATATCGTAGATGGTAGGGAGCTTCTGTTCATGCTTTCACTCTGCTTGCTTCTCTCCGTGCTAGTTTAGCGGGAAGATAACGAGAAGCAATGCAGAGTGCCGTAAAGCTAGTCACAGGGACGTGGAGTACCTAATAGAGCCGGGCTCTATGTGCTGTTGCGAGAGGCGCATGACTGTCAAGGTTCCATTAATGATCCCTCGGTTGTTTGGGCCCTTTTGACAATTATACCGTATGCTCCCGTAGACAAGGTATCTAATCTTTATCGATATTGAATGAAAGACGTAGGCGCACGCCGTGGGAAGGCCGAGCCTGACCGTCAACGACAGTTGGTTTATATTTGAAGCGCTTCACTGCTTTTATCGCCGCGCGTTCAAAATATCCTTTGGGGTCAGCTTGTATTACCACTGGGTCGATAACAGTGCCGTATTGGTCAACGGTAAACCCAAGCATTACCCAGCCTTCAATGGAACGCTGTAGGGCACGTTCTGGGTACTTGGGTGTAACACGCACAATTGGCACACGCTCTCCGTCAAATAGTTTTAAATTTTGACCTAGAGGACGAGGGACCACTGGTATTGGGGGACGTGATATCGGGAGATTGGGGCCTTGGCCCTTAATAACTGCTGGCGGTTCTACTATTGGGGGTAGCTCTTCTGGTGGCTCGGGTTTGATAAGTCGGTTGATTTTACGAGGCGGAGGTGTGGATTCTACATCCTGAATAATATCGACGAACCTGAGGGGTTTTGTTACATCTGACAACGTGATCTCGTCTGTCATCACGAGGCTTTGCATCAGATAAAACAAACCAAAAGTTACGGCAGCGGCGGTACTGGGGACAAACGCATATCTTTGCAAGTACATGGCATTCTCCTTTATATGTAATATCATAACGATAGCGTATGTATTTGGTATATACAATATATGTGTTATATTATTACATATAATATAACACAGAGAGGCCTACAGCTAATCGCACAGTTTTATTTTGATGTTTAAGAGTGGAGAGAGGCAAAGTGAATGTCCGTTGGCAATTACAAATACTCGCCGGTAAAGCCTAGTGAGAGTGTAGGATGTTTATGTCAGGTTCTAGGGAGGTCATTGTTTGGTACTGGGGACGTTGTTTAGGTACTGTATTGCGGTCTTTGCTGTTCATATCGACCTATGCTGCAATAGTATTTCTATAGAGGGTATACAAAACTGTGATAGCACAAAAAAAACGGCACCCTAAGGTGCCGTTTCTATACTTAGCTATGTCTATGAAGCGTTTAGCTTAGCCGCCGGCTAACATTTTCTCACGGGCTTCTTCGCCTTTAAGATAAGCACGCCACTGACGTACAGATTTACGCTTTTTTGCTTTCTTAGACATCTTATGAGCTGATGAAAAAGCAGATTTAGCTTCTTTGAAACGTTTTAACTCAGTCAGAGCCTGACCACGCATCATCGTTGCAGCAAAACGCTTGTCAGCGGATTTTTTGTTTTTGCTATCGTCAAGAGAGTCGAGCGTTTTATCAAAAGCGATGATCGCTTTTGATAAGTTGTCCAACTGCATTTCAACTTGACCAATTTGGAACCAAAGATCAGCGTCAGCGTCTTCTTTAGCTGCGATGGTAAGCGGCTTAATAGATTTCGCGTATTCGCCAGCTTGCATATAGCATTGGCCGAGCGTCAGGTTGTTTTTACCAGACTGTTCAACACGGTCTTCTTTGAAAGCTTTTTCAAGAATCCACGCGCATTTAATTGGCGCGTCACGTGCGATTTGAATTTGTGCAATCTGCACAAGTTGCGCTTCTTTATCATCAAGGAAGCCTTGCTTGTAAGCAGCTTCCGTAATGGAGAAACTAGTCTGTTCCTCACCAAGTTCTTGGTAGACACCAGCTAACTGGATCCAATAAACTGGCTTGGGCCAATTGATGAGCAATATTTCCAGAACATCACGTACTTTTTTATATTCTGATTGCTCCCAATGGGCCGAAAGGGCTAGGCCATACCAGTTTTCCTTAACTTCAACTGTATCCAGGCCTTCTGCAGTATTGATGGCGCGGTAGATATAGTTAACAGCGTTTGGAAAGTCAGACCGCGTATAATGCAGCTGAGCGATGAAAACCATATGACTTACACTAATAAGTGTCGGGTCAATTGCAGCTTCCCACTTTTGAGCATACCGCAAAGCTTTGTCATATTTCTCGTCAGAGAAATACAATTGGGCCAAGCCGTAAGTGATATTCATCTCAAGTGCTACAGGAATACTGTCTTTGAAAGTCAGTATTTTTTCGTATGCGTTGATAGTGCCTGCTGTGTCTTCTTCTTCGAAGGCAACCATTGCTCTGAACTGCCAAATCGTGGCACGCTCATAGTCATTGATCTTCCTGCTTAGCAATGCAGCTTCAAGTACTTGTTTAGCCGTTATCAAGTCGCCAATGTCCATTGCTTCTTGAGCTTTGGTCACTTTTTTATGGAACTTGAGACTCATTGCAGGAACCTTGCGGGTTTTCTGCTTATTTTTAGGTTTTGCGGATTGCATTGCATAAGCTGCATCTGCTCCGAAAAACGGTGTTGCTTCTGGCAAAGGTACCGCTGTAACAAGTACGGCAGTAGCTATCGTCAGCGGCAAGGATTTTAGTGTTTTAATCAACTTCATGACTTTCTCCTGCCCCCTACTTACCAGCTAGATTGAATGAGAACTTATAGCGCACACCCGTAACCGCCTGGCCTTTGCCGTTCACAACCTTTGGCTTATATTTAAACTTAACCGCTGCTTTCGTTGCGGCCCGTTCAAAATAGCCCTTAGGATCAGCTTCAATCACGATGACGCTTTCTGGCGGTACTGTACCATCAGCTGCAACCGTTAGCTCCACTATAACATATCCTTCAATACCGCGCTCGTTTGCACGACGAGGATATTGTGGCTGTACACGAACAAGCGGTAGATAGTCACCGTCAGAACTTGGGCCCAAATCGATAGAGCCAAGGTTCACACCAGCCCCAGTGTTTGCACGGCCAATAGACAAGTTTAATTTGTCAGGACCAGCAGTTTGCACTTGAGGTGTTTCAATTTCAGGAGGCGGGGCTTCCACTTCCGGTGGCTTTTCTACAACACGCTCCAGCCGTTGTGGTGGCTGGTCTTCAATATCTTGTACGATATCAATCATGCGGCGCTTTTCAACGTTATCCAAATTAACTTCGCCGTCCCCTGCGATTAGAAAGTTCATTAACAAGAACAACCCAAAGGTAACAGCTGCACCAGTTGTGAGCGATGCGCCTAAACGTGCAATCATCATTTCACCTCCGTTGCGATAGCGATTTTCTCAACGCCAGCCTTGCGGATAACGTCAAATACTTTCATTACCAAAACCGCGTCTGATTCTTCGTCCCCTTGAATGGCCATTGAGCCTTTAGGGTTTTCAGCAAGCAGCTTTTCAACCATGGTGCGCAAACCTTCCAGTTTGATTTTGTTTTGGTTGATATAGATTTCGTCATCAGCGGTGACCGCAATCAGAACACTAACTTGTTTTTGTGGTTCGGCAGTTTCTGCTTCAGGCTTAATTACTGTGACACCGGCCTCTTTTACAAAGACCGCCGTAACAATGAAAAAGATAAGCATAATAAACACAACATCCAGCATGGGAGTCATATTTATTTCTATTTCTTCATCTTCTTGTGCGTGGTTACGCATGGTTTTCTCCACTTCGCCCCAATAACAGTTTGGGCGCTTCGCCTGTACGGCGGGGTCTCCCCCGCCAGCGATTATTTCTTCGGGGTCATGACGATCTTATGATCGGCAACTCCAGTGGCTTTAGCAGCATCATAGATGCGGATTGCCACGCCCAGATGGGCTCCCTCTGCGGCCTGAATCACTACCGACGCTTCAGGGCGTTCAACACTTTCTCTTTTAATGATGGAAGAAACCGATGAGATATCAATACGAAGAAAATCGTGAGTGATACGGTTGTTTCCATCAATAACAAAAGCAATTGCACGCTTTTCGTCGTCCGGTGGCGGAGGATCATTTTGGGTATTGTTATCCTCCGGCTTATTGATCTCTATGCCGGATTCTTTAACAAAAGAGGCAGTTACGATGAAGAAGATCAACATGATGAACACGATGTCGAGCATCGGGGTCATGTTTACTTCCGCTTCTTGCGCTCCCTTTGAGAACTTACGCATTAGTGGTCTCCAAATCGGGTCTAGTGATCAGTGGTTAGGCTGTCTTCAAGCCGTTCCGTCTCTGTCTTTGCGCGACGCTCAATGTAGGTGCTTAGGAATACGCCAGAGAGTGCAGCAACCATACCCGCCATAGTCGGGATTGTTGCTTTCGATACACCAGCGGCCATAGCCCTAGCGTTCGAAGCTCCTTGGGAACCCATCACATCAAACACTTCAATCATGCCTGTTACCGTACCCAGCAACCCTACAAGAGGGCAGAGGGCTACAAGCGTTTTAATGAAATCCACACCTTGGAAAAGGTTATGGTTCACTTCTGAAATCATGGCGGTGCGTATTTTATGCGCATACCATGATTTCCGCTCGCTACGGGCTTCCCAGGCATCGACCACACGGTTTTTTTGCTTCTTATATTCCAAAGATAAAAACCAAAGGCGTTCAACGATCAGCACCCACATTATGAATGTGACTGCGAGGACCAAGAGCAGGACGTCGCCGCCCCGTTCGATGAACGCGCGGATCGCGTCTATTGACTGACTAAGCGCTAGCATTCGCATGCGCTTTCTCAGCGTGAACAGCAATGATACCTGCAGATTGCTCTTCAAGAACATGAATTACGTTCTTAGAGGAACCAGATACGATGCTGTGCAACATCAGAGTAGGAATTGCAACGGCTAGGCCTTCAACAGTTGTCATCAAGGCAGCAGAGATACCACCAGCCATCATTGTTGGGTCACCAGTACCAAACAGAGTAATAGCCTGGAATGTCTCAATCATACCAGTCACTGTACCGAGCAGACCAAACAGAGGTGCAACAGCGGAAACCAGTTTAACAAGTGTTAGGAAACGCTCTAGAGCAGGTGTTTCTTTCAGAATTGCTTCATCAAGTTTCAGCTCAAGAGTTTCAACATCTACTGAACGGTTGTTTTCATAAACTGCAAGCACACGACCGAGAGGGTTGTTTGTGTTTGCTGTTTCAGACCGGATCTGCTTACGAACTTTACCGTTAACTGACACGAGATAAGCCCATTGGACTAGTGCAAGGAAAACGCCTACTGCACCGATAGAGAGAGTAAGGTATCCAATGAAACCGCCCTGTTCAAGACGCTCTTCAATCGTAGGTTTGTCAACTTCCATGCTGAGCAACACGCCGCGAGTAGGGTCAATACCCAATGCTATGATGCCGCTGGTAGCGGAAACAAATGGGTCTACCGTACCGACAAAACGTGAAGGCTGGCGTTGAAGCTCTTCAACAGAGCCGTCAGCTTTAAGCTGGTAATATTGACCATTACCAACAATGCCGTAATCGCCAAGGCGAACAAGGTCAACACGCTCTGTATTACCTTTTACAGTCCGTACTTCATGGTTGAATTTAACAATTTCGCCAGAGCCGATCATCTCAAGGATCATCTGTGCAGGCCAAGCGCGAATTTCATCAAGAGTAGGTAGTTCTGATGAGTTTGCAGCTTTGCTTACTAGTATATCGATCTCAGCCATACGACCAGGATTGTCGATAGATACGTGTGAAGACCCGATAGTTGCGCGTGCGTCACCAGCAGCTTGCTGAAGAACACCAAACAATTCGCTCAACTGCCCAAGACGCTCACGCTGAACTTCAAGCTGACGAGTAATTTCAGCTTCGTTGTCCCGGCGTTTCTTCTCTAAGCGTGCACTTTCACGCTCCAGTGTTGCTTGTGTTTTGCGTTCAGTAGACAAAAGCTGCCTTTGGGCATCTTTACGCTGAACAAATTCAGCTTCACGCTGTTTATGGGCAGCTGTTTCTGTAACGCGACCATTGCGAACTTTGTCAAGCAGGCTGCCAAAATCGGCGACCTGAGCTTGCGCGCCAACTGTTAGGCTAACAGCGAGAAGCGCAGCAAAAGTAATAATTTTTTTCATGTGCTTATTTCCCCACCGGTGCCGCAATAGGCAATGTAACAATATCGTTTTGCGTACGGCGCTGAGCCATTTTGATCAGTTGTTTGATAGAAGATGTGAACTCGGCATCAAGCTGCTTCCATGCATTAATAGAAGTATCCCAAACGGCTGTTTCTGTCGTATCTTTAGTCTGATAGTAGAAACCGATACGACCGATACGCACGAAGTTTACTGAACGACCATCATCAAGGCTATCTTCGTAAGCGTTGATCTTACTACCGTACTGCACTTCAGCTTTATAGGCTTCAAGCACGATACGGAAACGCTCAGGGTCACTGACGTTAGGGTCTTCCATGACAGCATCAAGGCTTTCAAGTCGTGCTTGACGCTCGTCCATGAGGAATGGAATATCTTTGCTGATGAATTCGCGAAGATTCACGATCATGTCGAGCATCAAAGGCGTTATTTGCCGTTTGATTTCGTCAATCTGACCGATAGACTTTTTGATTTTCACGATTTCTTCATCTTGCTTGGTGATAACCCGCTTTTGTTGCGCGTTATAGGCCCGAAGGCCGGCGTTTGTTTTTAAAACACCTTTAAATTCACCGAAGATTTTTGTCGTTGCATCAGCAACGCCATCAATCGTTTTCTGAGAAGCTTGCGCAACTTGATTTGCGTGATCCACCTCGTCAACAATCGACTTCAGGCGAGCATCTTGCGCGTTAAGTGCAGTAGCTCCCAGAAGGATTGAGGCGACTGCGACCGTAGAGACAGCTATTCGTTTCACTTTAGCCTTATCCATTTTTTCTGCCCACATGGTTTGTAACAAAGCCACGGTTTCGCTTTTATTATCTGGTTTATGGGGACAACCA
>JAESTR010000196.1 GCA_016763495.1 Kordiimonadaceae bacterium | reverse complement strand
TGAGTTTAGTGAGGGTCAAAGGCTGTTCCTGCCGCATACTATATAGAATAAGACGAATAACCCCTGTGGGCTTTTTACTTGCAATACCAAGGGCGGCCAGCTTTGGTGATCTAATAGCACCCATCCAGACATGCACACGACCAGCAGCAAAATCTCGGATCAGGCGGAGCGCCGGCATCTCTACCATTTCATATTTCAGATCATGGATAGCAAATAATTTGCGGGCAATTTCAATTTGGAAACCGGCCGGTTTGCCATCTTCTGTATAGGAATGCGGAGGAAAATGTACATAGCCCATCCGGAGTTCAACATCACCGGCGGCTAAAGGCTGTGTCCTAGATAAAATCGATGATAGTAAAATACCACACGCGACGGCAAATACCGCTCGCCATCCTGCAAGACCTGCAATTCCGTTATATTTAAAACCATGTACCATCCAGTGCCCACACTAAAAACGGTGTTACTGCATAGTATATTGATACCCCCAACAGGTTGAAACTCCCTTAACGGGCCCCTTTACCTAATCATCAAGTTTTGCGATTGCTCTCTTCAATTGGGCTTTATTTCAGTTTCCGTTCGAAGAATGAAACCAACTGATGATAGAGATGCGCACGGGTTTTCGCGCCCTTTATACCGTGTTTTTTGCCCGGATATGTCATCAACTCAAACTGTTTTCCGCTATTTTGCAGTACAGACATAAGTTTCACACTATTGTCAAAAAACACATTATCGTCTGCCATGCCGTGTATCAGCAGCAAGTCGCCTTTAAAGCTATCCACATATTTGAACACTGACGTATTTTCATATACATCACCCGGCGCATCAGGATGACCCAAATAGCGTTCAGTGTACGCTGTGTCATACAGACGCCAATCAGTAACCGGTGCAACAGACACGCCAGCCTTAAATACGTCAGGCTGCTTAAACAGGGACATAAGCGTCATATACCCACCATATGACCAGCCCCAAATACCGACATTTTCAGCATCTATAAAACTCTGTTCCATCAGAAATTTCGCGCCTGTGGTTTGGTCTGCAACTTCCACTGTGCCCATAGCATTTTTGATCTGCCCTTCAAAGGCAGTGCCGCGTTTGTCAGTGCCGCGATTATCAAGCACCATCACCACAAAACCTTTGCGAGCCAATATTTCATTAATATCAAGCAACCAGCTTTTACGAACACTCTGCCCGTGCGGGCCACCATAGGGCGCCATTATCGCAGGATACTTAGTGTCAGGCTTCATATTTGGTGGCAACAGCATGCGGTAATGCAGCAAACTGCCATCATCTGCTTTTATAGTACCAAACTCCTGCACCGCAGCACCAGCCATATACGGAGTGAACGGGTGGTTCTTATCGAGTTTATTTTCTAGAATTGCCGTTTTGGTACTACCATCAGCCAAGGAACGAACCATTATTTGTGGCGGCTGCGTTGGGCTTGAAAAATAGTCTACAAACATGCCGTCACCTACAAGTACACTGTGAGATCCTGCTTCACGGGTGATTTTCTCAACCGAGCCGCCGGCAAATGACACACTATATAGATGCTGTTCTAATGGGCTGTCCTTGTGGCCTGAAAAATATATACGCTGGTTTTCAGTGTCTATTTTCTCAACACCCGTGACCACCCAATCACCTGACGTGATGGCGCGCTTTTTACCGTCGTTAGTGCTGGCGTATATATGGCGATACCCGCTTTCTTCGCTGGTATAAATATGTGTTTCTTTACCATCATCCAATATACGCACATCATTAGAGGATGCACCGCGGGAGCTGGGCAAGTTCACCCAAATGTCACTTTTCTCAATACGCCTGCTGAGTTCGGCCCCTGTCGCGGCGTCTACTTCAACATCATCAAGCTGGGTTTGCGCTCTGTTTAGCAATTGGTAGGAGAAGCTGCGGCTGTTGTCTGCCCACCCTGCTCGCGCTAGGTAAATATCTGTTTCAGCGCCCAAATCAAGCCAGCGAACATTCTTGTCGGCCAAAGATAGTATAGCAAGTTTAACGAGCGCGTTGTCTGTTCCGGCGGAAGGATAGCGCTGCTTTTGAACAATCACGCTGCCGTCAGGCTGAATTTCATAACGCTCTTTCAGCTCAACGCCAGTTTCATCAAACTGCTCAAAGGCAATATACGCTTCGTCAGGGGACCACCAATAGCCTGTACTGCGGCCTAATTCTCCTTGCGCTGCAAACTCGGCCATGCCGTTGGCAATGGTTTCCGTGGAACCGCTGGTTAATTTCTGCTCAACACCGGTTTTAACATTGATAATGAAAAGCTCCCGGTCACGGATGAAAGAAACATAGGTGCTTTTGGGGCTAAACCGGATATCAGTTTCAAACTCTGGTGTTTCTGTGAGGCGCTTTGCAGGTTCGTCAAGCGGCATGACATAAATGTCCCCACCCATTGGAAACATTAGCTGTTTACTGTCTTCGCTCCAGAAATAGCCAACAATACCGCTTTTACCAGTCAGGCTGCGGTCGCGTTCGCGCCGAGCTTTTTCTTCTTCTGATAAAACTTCTTCAGCACCGCCCAATATTGAATCCGAATCAACAAGTAAACTTGATTCTCCCGATTCGCTATTAAACTGCCAAAGATCTAGCTGAGAGCTTTTTTTGTCTTTGCCACGTAAATACGTGATGCGCTTACCGTCAGGGGATATTTTCAGCCCTTGCACAGTTGGGCCATTCATAGACGGGCTTGCAACAAGCCGCTCAATGCTCAGATCCTCTGCTGCAACACCGTTTGCCAACCCTGCCATAGATGCCACCATATATGCTGCTGTCACAATCATTTTCATGTTATTCCCCATAGGTAGGCTCTTCCCCCGAAGATACGCGCCCAAGTGCGCCGACCATACTCTATAGGGATAGATGCATGGTTATAGGCACGCAACATCTAACTGCCAGATACCATGAGGTCAGCATAATATCTAGGAAGACACTCTTTGAGGAGAGTTATATATAAGCTAGCGGTAAATTACCGGTATAATATTTTGCTGGCACAGAGGATGTAAGACTGGAATTTAATCCCGATCTTCACATAACTTTATGAAGCCAGCAGTGATAAAAGGTACCATTCTTTCGTACGCTCCCTGCATATCTTCTGACTTCGCGACTCCACTAGACAGCTGATCGATCCGCCCCGTATGCGCAAGTGTCAATGTTAATGCCCCGGAAAGAAAATGATAACACCAATAAAGATCAGCCGGTTCAGCATTTGGTAATGCTACTTTAAGTTCTAAAATAAATTCGCTCACCAGGGGGTCGAAATATTTATTCATCAACTGGCCACCCCATTCTGGTGAACTATTCACCTGAGCGACAATTTCAAAATAATGAACCCACCCCGGGTCATCCTGCAAACCACACCCTAGAAGCGGGTGTAAAAAAGCATCTATGATAGCTTCAACGCTAGGCCCGTCATCGCCTGCTTTTTCTTTACAAGCGGCCAAAGCTGCATGTCTGCTTTGGTTTAGTACTTCGGCCCTGCGCAGCAACACAGCATCAAACAAACCTTGCTTATTACCAAAGTGGTAACTGGCTAAGGCAAGGTCTACTTTTGCCCCTTCGGCAACCATGCGCATGGACACACCATCAAAGCTATGCTTCGCGATTAGCACCTCAGCAACATCTAGTATGATGTCCTTACGCCTAACCTTTTTAACTCCAGAACCCTTTGCCAAACTCAACCTCCCGTTTGGTATCTTGGTATGACTTAACAGCAACAGCTAACAACATAAATATCTAAATTTCAATGGTTGTTGAATTTTTAATTTGACTTTTCAACGCACGTTGAATTTATTACGTAGGACTTCATATTCACTTAACCATTCCTGGGGAGGAATAGAATGATACACTCTCGTACTTTACTCGCCGCTCTTCTTGCTACCAGTAGCCTTGCTACTGTCTCATACACAGATACAGCCGTTGCAGCAGACAATGACGTTATCCAGTTAGAAGAAATTCTAGTAACAGCCCGCC
>JAESTR010000195.1 GCA_016763495.1 Kordiimonadaceae bacterium | reverse complement strand
CATGCGTACATCACGCAAAATTTGCTTGATCGATGTTCGAGCAGCTGGGCGTTTAACCATCAATCACCACCAGCTGCCGCGGCATTTTTGACAGACACTCTGCACCAGACTTTGTTACGTAAAAAGTCTCGCTAATCTCATAACCACAATCTTCTTCCCAAATACCCAGCATCAGATGAAAAACCATATTCTCTTCGAGTAAATTCTGGTCATTCGGTGCAAGGCTAATAGTGCGCTCACCCCAATCTGGAGGATACCCAAGCCCGACAGAATAGCCAATGCGCGATTCTTTCACGATGCCGTGCGGTTCCGTAGACTTGCGCCATGCAGCTTCAATATCACAGGCTCGCACACCTGGCTTTACTGCATGCAAAGCAGCGTGCAGACCGTCATTCACGTAAGCCGCAGTGTTGGACAAGCGGTCCTGTACGGCCCCAACCACAACTGTGCGGGCAAGGGGCGCATGATACCGATACCGATTGGCCCCCAGCTCTAGTGTGCACGCCGAACCCGCCGTAAACAGCTCATCGGTCCATGTTAAAAGGGGAGCTGATGTGCGCTCCCCCATTGGCAACGTCTGGTAATCAGGCATGTCACCATAATAATCCGGATGGCCGCTGATTAAATTTTTGAAAATCACCCCTGCAACATCGCATTGGCGTGTACCTACTTGAATAGTGTCTATAGCTGCCTGCATAGCAATGTCAGTGATTTCACCAGCTTGCGTTTGGTATTTTAGCTCAGCAGGCGATTTGATAATACGCACCCAATTCACGAGACGGTCAGCATCCTCAAAGCTTGCGTTTGGCAATGCAGCCACCAAAACCGCGTGGGCTTGTGCTGTATAATAATGTGTGTCCATTTCAACACCCAACACACCTTTGTCGAGCCGGTGTTTTTTGAACACATCAGCGACAAACTCCATAGGGTGCTTATCGCCCGTTACATAGGTTTCATCATATGGTACAATATCGTCGCTGTTGACGATGCTTGTAAGCCGTGCGGCACTGGCGTCTATATGGCGTCCAATCCAAATTGGCGCGTCTAGATCGAGCGAGATTATCACCCCCTGATGCACGTAAAAAGACCATGCATCATAGCCTGTTAGGTAATTCATGTTTGGTGGGCATGTAACCCATAGTGTATCGACACCGCGCTGCTGCATCAGGGTTTTCACAGCCGAAATTCGGTCTTGGTATTCTTGTTGTTCAAAGGCGGCCACAGATTTGTCCTGACAGTTGTTTCATACCGCCAGTAAAACAGACCGTGCAAAGAGGGACAATTTCGTGAAGTTTGCCGGGTTTACGCGAACCGCCAAATACATGCTAGAAAATGCTAGAAAATGAAGGTTTCAGATACTAATCAAAGATCTTCAGTTGTCAGATAATCGCGGATCTTTAGGTCAATAGCATCGCTATGTTCGGGATAGAGCGCCAATCCTTTTAGAAACACGCGCAGGTCAGGGTCAGCCCCGGCATATTCATATACGATCGGTGTCGCATAAGGCTCTCGCAAGGGCCCACTGGAAATACCCAGTGCTTTGCCAAATAAATACGTAAGAGGGTTTTTGTGCGACGGAAACAAGATGGTTTCTGTGATGGCGTTTTTCAAAATATAGTCAGTTTCAATCATGAAAAGGCGGTCGGCCATGTGAAGAAACACACCGCGATACTTAAAGCGGTCGTATGTATTCAGCGCTTGGCCGGGCTGGCGCAACAGTTCAATGGCTTTGGTTTTAATCTGGCCTTCATCTTCATACAGCCGTACGCCCGCCTTAATGATTTGCCCAGGGTATTCTATCGACCGCAGATACCGGTAGTAATATCCGAGGTACCGCCTGCCTGATGTATGGGTTTCTTCCAGTGAAAGGCCCAGCCCGTCGATAATGTTCACCGGCGCTTTCATATTGTTGGACGGCTTGACCACAATCAGTGTGCGAAACTCTTTGTGCGACAAGTAAATTTCGGTCTCTTCCACACCGAAAAAGTCACATATTTTCCGCACATTTCTGTCAGATGGCAGGCTTTCCCCGCTGAGGTACCGTGCAAACTGTTGGCGGTTAATGCTTAGCTTTCGGCATACATCAGAAACAGAGTGGCAATAGCTGCAAAGCAAGCGCAGGTTATCTGCAAAATCATGCTGATCTGTCATCAAATATGCCTTCCCACTAGTAGAGAATACACCAAAGGCACTCTAAACGGCTTGCCCGCCACCCCGATAGTTGCACGCCTGAATTAAAAAAGGAATGGCACATTTATGTCAGCAGGCAAAAGCCGTGACGCGGTTTTACGCCTTTTACGAAGACAGCCGCGACAAGTCACATAAAGTCGCGAAATTGATGTTGCACCGAAATAACTACACCCTCAAAGCGCTAGAAACAGCCTCCAAATTGCTGGGCATGTCAGAGCAACTCATACTCTTGCTCTAAAACGTCCAGCTTCAAAAATAAACGAGGCGTATGCAGGAGAAGCACCGTGAAACATCACCATAAATACTACCGATCTGTAAGCTTATCAGCCATGTTGCTTGCTGGCCTAACTGGCCCGATAACCCCAGAAGCTACTGCTGCAGATGACAGCGAAGACCTTTTGTTCGAAGAGATCGTTGTTTTCTCGCGTTCTCGGAAAGAATCAAGCTTAAGCATCCCTCAGACAGTAGACTTAATAGACAATAAGCTCCTAAAATCTGTTGCTGCTTTAACTATTGGCGACGCATTGCGTTTTGTGCCCGGAGCCTCTCAAGATGGTTCCAAGTTGGATGCCTTTTCTGACAATTATCTAATTCGTGGTTTTGGCTCAGACCAAACCATTAATGGTGCATCCAAAAACCGTTTAAACCACTCCCGTGATGCAGTAAATGTCGAACGCATCGAAGTTCTGAAAGGCCCTGCATCAGTGTTGTACGGCCAGCTCGAACCCGGTGCTGTGGTGAATGTAGTTACCAAACAGGCTGAGGAAGACTTCTCTGCAGAAGTTAGCTTTGAAGCAGGTCGCTTTGACCATTATCGCGGCACACTTGATGTCACAGGTTCCTTAACTGATTCAGGGAATGTGCGTTTTCGCCTAACTGGCGCTTATGAAGATTCAGATGCTTTTGTCGACTTTTGGAATCGCGAGCATATTTTCATCGCACCAACCATTGCGTTTGATATTGGTGAAGATACTACCTTCACCGTGGAAGCGCTTTATTCCAAAAACACATGGTCCGCCTTCTATAATGGCGTGCCAATTTTAGGAACGCTTGAGCCAAATGCCAATGGCGTCATTCCAGCTAACCGCCACCTAGCTGACCCAACTCTAGATGGCACCGTTCGCCGCACCAGCGATGTGACGGCGCGGCTTGACCATAGCTTTAATGATGATGTTGCACTACGAGCTGTGGTTTCATGGACCGAAGGTGTGCAGGATTATGAAGAAGTATTCGCTTTGCCCGTTGCAGGCTATTTCCCGATTGGCCCGTCAGAAGCAGAGCAAACACGCCTTGTAAACCGGGTGTTGTTAACCACTGATTCAAACACAGAAACATATGCCGCCCATCTTGACCTGAGCTTTTCACTCAACACAGGCCCCGTCGCCCATGATTTGGCTATAGGCGTAGATTACCAAAGTAGGAACAGCAAACAATCAAACGGTGCTGACTTACTATTCCCGCTTGACCAGTTTACACCCACTTACAGCCTAGATGAGCGACCGGCATCGCCATCCCAGGGTTAGTGGATACGTTCGATGACACTGAAGTTGAACAGGTTGGCGTCTTTCTGCAGGATCGCATTTCAATCACTGAGCAACTTAGATTGATTGGCGGCATCCGCTATTCACGCGTTGAGCAAGACAAGGCATTCACTGAATTTGGCTCTGCGTTGCCGTTAGAACAAGACATAGATACAGCTTGGACAAGCCAATTAGGTCTGCTTTACACACCTTTTGAAGATGAGAACATAGCGTTCTTCGCGAGCAGAACTTCGAGCTTCCTCGCGGTTATTGGCAGTTCCTTTGGTGGCGCGGCGCTCGACCCTGAGCGCGGCACTCAATATGAAGTTGGCGTAAAAGGTCGTTTCATGGACGGAACAGTTTCTGCCACCATCGCAGGCTTCCACATCACGCGCTCTGATGTGTCAGTCGCAGACCGGAACAATCCAGGCTTCCAGCTAACAGTTGGTGAGCAAGTTTCTAAAGGTGTTGAAGTATCTGTCCGCGCCAAACCAAGTGACGCGCTAGATATTTACGCCGCTTATGCCTACACCGACAGTGAAGTGACCGAAGACGAACCATCCCGTTTAGGCAAGCCGTTCCGGAATGTGCCGAAAAACACATTTGCCTTTAACATCAGTTACGACCTGTCCGAAAGCCTGCTCGAAGGCTTAAGCTTAGCAGCCAATGCCAATTATGTTGGTAGTCGCTCAGGTGACTTAGAAAATAACTTCACCTTGCCTAGTTATTGGCGTGTGGATGCCTCTACCTCTTACGCCATTACCGAGGCTATTGATTTGCGTTTCAATGTGGAAAATCTGTTTAACGAAACATATTACTCCCATGCATTCAGTGAATTTGAAATCTGGCGCGCCGCACCCCGCACGTGGCGCACAAGCATCACAGCTCGCTTTTAAGGCTAGTTGACAGTTTCAAACCAATCGCACCAGCGGGGCAAATTGCCTCGCTGGTACTCTTCTTCTAGAGTGGCGCAAACAACAGCTCATTAATTAGGTAAATCCATGAAAAAAAATCGCGACATTCTAGGTCTCGCTTCGAAAGGCCTTCTCGGCCTTCTGGCTCTTCTAACAATCGCTGTAGCTCTTATCTATTTTGAATTTCGGGCAAGCCT
>JAESTR010000194.1 GCA_016763495.1 Kordiimonadaceae bacterium | reverse complement strand
AGAGCTGTCATTGGATCACTCCCTTTTCTTTAAGTTTACTAACTAATTCTTCTACGCTTTCAACCATGATACCAGATTCGCGTTTTGGTGGCTCTTCTACTTTTAGAACCGAAATGCGATTGGCCATATCGACACCGTAATCGGCAGGTGTTTTCATGTCGATCGGTTTGCGCTTCGCTTTCATGATATTTGGCAGCGATGCATACCGTGGCTCGTTAAGGCGAAGGTCAGTAGTGACAACTGCAGGCAAATTAAGCTTCACAGTTTCCAGGCCACCGTCGATTTCACGCGTTACATTCACGCTGTCATCTTCGAGCGCAACTTCAGAGGCGAAAGTACCTTGCGGCCAGCCAAGAAGTTGTGCGAGCATTTGCCCTGTTTGGTTATTGTCACCGTCAATCGCTTGCTTACCGAGCAATACAATGCCTGGATTTTCTTCAGCAACGATGGCTTTCAGAATTTTGGCAATTGCCAAAGGTTCTGCATTTTCGTCATGTTGCACTAGAATGCCGCGATCGCCGCCCATAGCGAGACCAGTGCGAATTGTTTCCTGTGCCGTAGTTGGGCCCACAGATACAATGATAATTTCTTCCGCTTTGCCAGCTTCCTTAAGTCGGATAGCTTCTTCAATAGCGATTTCGTCAAAGGGATTCATTGACATTTTAACATTGGTGAGCTCTACGCCTGTATTGTCAGATTTCACGCGTACTTTTACGTTATAATCGACGACCCGTTTGACGGGGACCATGATTTTCATGGGGTCGGTTCTCCCGGTTTATTGTGCAGGGCAGCAAAGCCCTCATTTTTCAGTGTTTACTGAGTTGCCGCGAGAATGCGCCAGCCCTTGGAAAATATACGGTTTACAGCGATTAAACTAAGCTGAAACCCAAGTCAATGCAGTGCAGCATAAACTGTACCTGGAACGCCTTATTTTGGCGTTTTAGCGATTCCCGCCAGGTACCCACAAAACATCATTTGTCCCGTTATCATTCAGGTGTCTTGTTAAGACAAATAGATGATCTGACAGCCGGTTCAAATATTTAATTGCAATAGGGTTGATTTGCTCACTTCTATTTGCGGTAATTGCATGCCGTTCCGCACGCCGTGTGATGGTACGCGCAAGGTGTAGGTAGGCGCTAGCGGCGCTACCGCCAGGCAGCGTAAAACTAGTGAGTGGTGCGAGATTTTCGTTGAGCTCATCTATCTCTTTTTCCAAGCGGAGCACTTGATTTTCGGTAACGCGGAGGCTTGTTTCAGAAGGCGTATAATCCTCGCCCGGTGTGGCGAGGTCAGCTCCCAAATCAAACATATCATTCTGGATGCGTTATAACATTTTGTCCGCTTCACCCGTTGTTGAAAGGCGCGCAATACCGATAGCAGAATTTGCTTCATCAACACTGCCGTAAGCTGCGATACGGGCGGAATCTTTCGCGACTCGCGTGCCGCCAGCGAGTGATGTCTCGCCTTTGTCGCCGCCGCGTGTATAAATTTTGGTTAGTATGATCATCCGGATCGCCTGTGTGTTGTTTTAGGCCGCCGCGGCGGCAAGCAGCAGAAGAGCCACTGTTGAAAATTGAAAGAAAATCCTTAGGCGCATCAGTTTGTTGCTGCGTTTTTTATTTTCTTCGCCTTTTTTTCCAATGGTCATCACGCCCATCATCAGAATGACAAATGTTATGATAGCTGAGATTATAGCCAAAGTTATGAGTGCTGACATCGGTTAGCCTAGTCCTTTGCAGTGAATTTAGTCCATATCATAAAGGACGTATTTGCCCATACAAGGCGAAAGCAGTATAAAGTCTTTGACAGCGACTATCTGTCACAGCAAACTTAGTTAACACATATCGCTGATTGGGAGCAAAATGCCGTGCGGAAAACATTAGTCGGGTTAATCGTAACATGCGCAATGGTAATTGTAAGCCATGCTGCTCAAGCCGCGGCGCCACCTGTACTTAAAGAAGGCGAAATATGGGTGAATGGCCGTATATTACGGTCGCTGCAAGCTGCTTTTGATGAAGTGCTTATTGGGGGCATTATTCGCATCGGGCCGGGTGTGTTCAAGCAAGCTGGAATACTCAGAAAAAAACACGGTGTACATATTAGTGGCACCGAGGACACAATTTTTGACGGTGTGGCGGCAGGCGGGAAAGCAGCGTTTGTCATTGCGTCAAATGATGTGACCATCGAGGATATTACCTGCCGGAATATAACCGTTAAAGACCGGAACGGCGCTTGTGTGCGCTTTGAAGGGAAGAATTTAACGCTGCGCCATGTCACGTTCACAGACAGTGAAAATGGTGTTTTGGCTGGAGGTAACCCCGGTAGAATACTGGTGGAAGATAGTGTTTTTGAGCGTAATGGTAAAGACGGCAGGGCGCACGGCATCTATGTGAACGGTGGTGAGCTAACCATTTTACGTAGCAAATTCTTAAGTTCTAAAGACGAAGGACATGAGATTAAAAGCCGGGCTTCTCGGCTTGTTATCAAAGACAGTATCATTGCAAGTCTGGAAGGAAATGACAGCCGTCTGGTAGATATTGCAAATGGTGGCATTGCTATCATCCAGAATAATTTGTTTGTGGAAGGCTCCAAGACCGTGAATTGGCAGTTGTTCTCGTTTGGAGTAGAAAAGGCCAAGTTCTCGACCAATATTCTGAAGTTGGAAAAAAATGTTATTGTTACTGACCGAGAGGGCGGATCAGAGCTTATCTTGGTAGGAAAAGATATGCCGGCCCCGATAGTACGCAATAACATAATGGTTGGAAAATTTATCAAAAAAGACTGGTCTGAAGGAAATTTCCTATATAAAGACCGAGCAGAGCTGAAATGGCCGGATGCGCCAAACCTGCCAGATTGGGACCCCCGTAAAGCCAAATAAATACCACTTGTATGCTTCTAAGGCGCGAGGGATACAGGTATACCTAAAAGCATGAGAGTGCCCTTTATTGGCATCATTTTACAAGGCTTTGGAAAGGTCTGCACGACCACAGCATGGGCAACTGCGAGCAGCACAGCCGAACAAAGCATCACTTACAGAGCAAGACGGCGTGTCGCAGTCGATACAGCCATCCAATATGTCCGTTAGGGCTTTTT
>JAESTR010000193.1 GCA_016763495.1 Kordiimonadaceae bacterium | reverse complement strand
TATTTGAAACAGCGACACCAGACAAATCAATAACATTTTCATGCCCGTCTACCAGTTCATCATAGCGGGCGAGATAGGTGCCTTCAGCACAAATATAGCGAAAGAAAGTTCCAAGAGGCCCCTCATTATTGAACGACAGAGACAGGGTACATATAGCACCGGAGGGTACCTTCAAACCGATACTCATATCCATCGCGATACCAAGGTCAGGGTGTTTGGGGCCCTGCAGTGCAAAAGCGTCAGAAGCGACTTCACCGGTCTGGTACTGAAATAAATCAACTGTGTGGCATGCATGGTGCCACAGCAAATGGTCTGTCCAGCTACGCGCCTGCCCCACCGCATTTATGTTGGTACGGCGGAAGAAATAGGTTTGCACATCCATTTGCTGGATATGTAATTCGCCCGCTTGGATGCGGTTATGAATCCACTGGTGGCTTGGGTTAAACCTGCGGGTATGGC
The DNA here is from genome assembly GCA_016763495.1 of Kordiimonadaceae bacterium. Next base: position 4,692 of record JAESTR010000193.1, on the reverse strand, counting down.
CTGCCATTGCCACTAGGCCAGTTTCCTCTTGCATCCGCACAATATCTTGCGAATCTGCAAGGCTGTCCGCCATGGGAATTTCAACCATCACATGCTTGCCAGCGCGCATACACTGTATAGCTTGTGCCGCATGCAATTGAGTAGGAGTTGTCAGAATAACAGCGTCCAGTTCTGGTAACGCCAAGGCCTCGGCCAAGTCGGCAGTAGCGTGCGGAATTCCGCGATCTTTTGCCACAGATTCAGCAGAATCAAGCCGCCTGCCAACAATAGAGACAACCTCAACATCGTCAATATTCTTAAGCGCATCCAAATGCTTAATGCCAAACGCGCCAGTTCCTGCCAGACAAATTTTCATAACTACACTCTATTCCGTTTTCAAATTCATTACTTGAAGAAGTGCATCTGCTTTTTCTTCATATCCAATCTCATACCCGGGCTCATTGTCAGTTCTGGCTATCTTGATGCCAATACCATGTCCGCCGACAGTATCCTGCCACATAGCGCACGCCTTAGACATCGAAGCGTCGATTCCAAGATCTTCCACCGTTTTTGTGACTTCCCGCATTTCGGCAGCACGCCGCGCGCCGTGCTGCATGGAGCGGCCCATCATACGATTAATTCTACTGCGCCACCCCATTTCAGGATCACTGGCTTCAAAGGAAGATAACACAGCCTCGTCCACGCCAGCCACACGTGCACTTAGAATGCACTCAAGCGCAAGGGCTTCCATGCCTTTCACCATCACACTGCGTAACATTTTAACAGTGGATGCCCCGCCAATATCCTTTGAAAAGACCTCAGCCCGCATGCCCATGCTCACCAAAAATTCAGTCGCTGACAAAGCCGCATTGCCAGACACCAATAACGGCACCTTTTGCGGATCAACATTTACAGGAGCCATCACACCAACATCCACATAGCGGCCACCAGCAGCTGTAACTAACTTGCTTGCCGTGCGCTTACTTTCCGGCGCACAACTATTACAATCCAGATACAAACTGCCCTGCTTAAGATGCATTGAGGCCTGCTCTGCAGCCAACAAAGCCTGATCTGCGGTAACCAGCGAGAAAATAATGTCTGCAGCAACAATGGCTGTTTCCAGGTCTTCAGCACCACTGACCCCTTCACGCGTATAATCAGCCAGTTTGTCGGCTCGGGCGTCAGTTTCAGTTATGATGTCATAGGCGGTTACTGCGTGAGCCTCGTGCTCAGTACGCGCCCAACCTCGAACGAAGGCTATCGCTGCCTCGCCAAACCCAATCAGTGCAATTGATGCCATAGAACCCCAACATATTTACCAGCGGCGAGCGTGCCATTTCATTCTGGCCAATACATAACTGGCGGCTGGAAATATTAGAAATAAATTGCTGCATAGGTCTATTCATTTTTCATATACACGCAGACTTGAACCCTTATCCCTATGCCGCAATGCCGTCAATCAACTGTTTTTGGTGCAGCATCAATTCTTGCCCAGCCATACCCGCGACAAAAGGCTCATAGGGATCTTCCACACCCGACGAAATGCCTGTCATCGCCTCTAAAACAGCCAACGCAGCAAAAGGTGTGGCATTCGGGTTATACCCCCCTTCATGGGTCATCAACAGCCTACCGCCGCAGTACTTATCAGCCACAGTCATCAACTGCTTGGTCATCTCTGCATATACGCTTGAATAGAGCATATTACGGCCAAGCGGGTCTTGCCCCATGGCATCAAATCCGCTGGCAACTAGTATGATATCTGGCCCAAAGCCCTCGAGTGCAGGCAATACCAATTGTTCAAAAGCATACAGATAAGCGCCTCTTCCTGAACCCGGCGGCAATGGCACATTGAGATTACAGCCTTCGCCATTCCTTGCGCCGCGCCTATCTGCCGCACCACTATCTGGCGGAAAGCAATTATCCTGATGCAATGAAATTGTAAGCACGCTTGGGTCATCATAGAAAATATGCTCTGCCCCGTTGCCGTGGTGCACATCCCAATCAACAATAGCTACTTTCGCCAAACCACGCTTTTGGGCTGCACGTGCTACAATTGAGCCATTCGCCAAAAAGCAAAAACCCATTGCTTCATCGGCCATAGCATGATGCCCCGGCGGGCGACAAAGCGCGTACCCGTTTTGCACTTTTTCGTCTAAAATAGCCTCCAATAAAGCAAGACAGCCACCTGCAGAAAGCTTAGCAATATCGTAGCCGCCTGCGCCCATAGGTGTGGCAAAAGCAGGCTCTCCCCCTTCTCCATTTATAGCGGATAGTTTCGCTAAATACTCACGCGTATGAACTGCTTGCATTTCGGCATCATCAATAAGACGCGGGCGCACCAACTCTAAATTATCAATATAGCCAGTAGCATCCAGCAGATTTTTAATGCGGCGTTTGGTTTCTGCATTTTCAAAATGCACGGAAGGCTGTAACCATGCCGCAGGATCAGGCTTGACGATACCGGCATATGTTCCTGTATCATGCCACATATATAGTTCATGCCAAACCAACCCTGTAGATATCATTACGTTTTCCTCATAGATATGTCTGTAATTCAAATCGTTAGCAAAAGGACTTCGTCCCGCCGCAGCAATGGGAAGGATTTCGACGAGAAGGGGCCCCGCCGAAATCTCCGTCCTCAATCAAAAGTTCAATATGAAGTCGATGCCATATTCGCTGCCGATTGAGAAACTCTGGTAACTCGCCTGAAACGACGGGATGTACCATGAGAACTGCAGGTCTTCGTTATCACCAATATTTTTACCCCACGCAGACACCTCAAAAAGGCCATCTTCGCTTAAATATCCAACACGGATATCCGTCTTGTTGCTACTGGGTATGAATGTACGAGCAAAGTTGCCAGGCTCGCTGAAACTACTGCCTTTATAGCCATGGTCTACTCGAGCAAAAAACTCACCAAAGCTCGTAGGCAACGTATATTGAGCCATCAAATTATATGTAACGTCTGGCACATAAGAGAGTTTATTGCCTGTACAATCAATCAGTACAAATTGGCCCCCAACATCCACTTGTGTGTCTTCAGTTGTACTGCAATTACCAAAACCTTTATACTCATGGTCAAGCAGACCGAGCGTAAAGCCGAACTCGAAATTCTCAAAAGGCATAGCCCGAAGTTCAATTTCGCCGCCTAATATTTTAGAATCTGCATTGGTGATTTGAAAGCCCGTACCGCCGGCAGAACTAACACCTAGTCGCTGCACTTGCTGATCTTTATAATCCGTGTAGAAAGCTGCAGCATTAAGCCGAATGCGACTATCCATCCAAGTGGATTTCAAACCAATTTCAAATGTGTGAGCAATTTCTTCGCCAAAAACAATATCATCATTCGGCACAATGTCGGGGTTAAACCCACCGCTTTTAAAACCACGAGCAAAAGAGGCATAGAGGTTTGAGCCTTCGTCAAAAGCGTACCTAAAACTGATATTGCCCGACAAGCCACTGTCTTCTATCTCGGGGCTTGCATTCACGGTAGGATGCCCTGTGAATGTGCCATTCTGCTGCGCAAATACAAGTGATTTATCTTCTGACGTATAGCGCAAACCAACGGTCGCGGTGACAGCCTCACTTACCGAGTAATTCAAGCTACCGAAAGCTGCAAAAGATTCAGATTTCACCGTGGCTTGACTGTCAATTGCACCAATCGGTACGATAATATTGCCGTCAGCATCTGTGATAGCTACACCTGCACCGTTCGTAAAATTAGGGAACCCTGCAAATACCCCGGGCGTGCCAATTGTTGTGGCGCGAGTGGAAGACGAGTCTGTATTTTGATAATAGAGCCCGACCACATAGTTGAAGGTATCGTCGTCTACAGAATTCAACCGTAATTCTTGCGTGAACAAGTCAGACGTATCGCGGAATGTTGAATGAGAAACTAAAACGGGTGTCGTGTCATCATCAGCAACTAACAAAAAGTCAGTTTCACGCCGCGAAGAAATAGAAGTGATTGTATGGCCAGAATTCAGGTCCCAGACAACTTTTAAGCTTTGACCACTCAAATCCCGGTTTTCCGTAGGGCCAGCATCTTGTGATGTTAAGTTTGGTACCACACCTGCCGCCAAACAACATGGGTTACCTGCAAATGCTGCGCCGTATAAGCCAGCAAGGGGCGATGTTGGGTCAACTGAGCGAAACTGCGTAAAAAGCCTGTTAGTGCGCTCTTTCATATCATCAGCGCTAAGAGTTACTTCCAAAGTATCTGACGGCTGAAATACCAAGCTAACTCGGTACCCTTGACGGTCTTCATTGCTAAGATTTTCATCGTCAAACGCGTTCTCCACAAACCCATTGCGGTTGACAGTATACAGGCTCACTTTCCCGTATAATTTATCTGAAATTATTGGCCCGGATAGAAATCCACTAACATTGGCGCGCCCCCGGTCTCCTACTGTGGCTTTCAGGCGCCCTTCAAATTCTTCACTCGGCTTCTTTGTCGTGATATTCACTGCACCGGCGATCGTATTGCGGCCAAACAATGTGCCTTGCGGTCCGCGTAGAACTTCTAATTGTTGTATGTCATCCAAATTCTGATTAAAGGCGCTTGGGCGGCCAACATAAATCTCGTCTATATATACGCCCATGCCACTTTCAAAACCAATATTGCGGGTTGCCGCAACAATGCCCCTGATACCTGTCGCAGATAAGGTACTGCCATTTCCATTGTGAGCAAAGTTCGGTACTGATTGAGTTAGG
>JAESTR010000192.1 GCA_016763495.1 Kordiimonadaceae bacterium | reverse complement strand
GGCAGGACCCAACAAAGGGCCGCCAAGTAACTAACATTGTGATGATGGGCATGGGCGAGCCGCTGTATAATTTTGACAATGTCAAAAAAGCGCTCGATATAATCATGGACCCGGAAGGTATACAGCTTTCCCGTCGCCGTATCACATTGTCAACGTCTGGTGTTGTGCCCCAAATGGAACGCGCGGGCCGCGAAATAGGTGTTAACCTAGCGGTTTCTCTGCACTCACCGTTCGATGATGTGCGCACTGAAATTATGCCAATCAATAAAAAGTATAATCTTGAGCAGGTGTTAAAAGCCTGCGCCAATTATCCGGGCGGCAGCAATTCGCGGCGCATTACGTTTGAATATGCAATGCTGAAAGGCATTAACGACAGTGATGCTGATGCCAAGGAATTGGTGCGTTTGATCCGCAAATATAAGCTCCCTGTAAAAGTGAACTTGATCCCGTTCAACCCGTGGCCGGGTGTTGAATATGAATGTTCTGACGAAAAGCGCATCAAGCAGTTTTCAGATTATATATTTAAAGAGGGTATCTCAGCGCCAATACGTACACCGCGCGGTCGGGACATTATGGCAGCCTGCGGTCAGCTAAAGTCAGCCTCAGAGAAAAAGTCAAAAGGGCAGATTTTGCGAGACGAAGCTGCAGCAAAAGAAGCTTTAACGGCCTGACGGTTTGAAAAGTGATAATATTGCTTGAGGGCTTTTGTTAGCGATGTTGAGTGAGGCAATGCCTAGCTGTATTTTGATTTGGGCGGCTTCTAAATCGGCGGCCGTTCTGGCGAGATCTGCATCCACCAAGCGGCCAATGCTGGTTTCAATAACATCGTGCAATTTGTTGGTGAATTCTTTTTGAATTTCTAGCCGACGTGAAGCGGTCCCAAAATGGCCAAGTGCACGGTTAACATTTTTGATGGAGGCGTCCAGCGCTTCCATCGTATAATTGCTATCATCGGTCAATGTGATAATGGCGCCGCCGAACTGTAGGTCTTTATGTTCAAAGTCCAATGTTTCATCGCCGTCGCTGCTTGCAAGTGCACTGATGATGTCATTGCCTTGGTCGATAAGGTTTGACCCATTGAACGAGGCACTGGTGATACGGGATTTGATCATTTCGCGTAGGGCGTCTAAATCACTTTTATAAAGTGCTTCACCACTTGTATCGCCATTCTTTTGGGCATCTAGCATCGACACTAGCTTGCCTTTCATCTCGTTTAATAGGTCTGAGATACTTTCAGTGGCGACAGTGGCGACATCGACTGTCACGGTGGCCCTGTCGATGCTGCCAACAGTGGCGTTTAGGCCAGCCAAATCACCGCGCATGCGCTGCGCGATAGAGTATATGGCGGCATTATCTTTTACTGAAGAAACATTAAGCCCTGTGCTAATGCGGGTGTGTAAAGTCTTAAGCCATTCGCTGCTGGCTTTGAGGTTTCGAACCGCGGATAAGGCGCTTGAATTTGTGTTTACACTTAACATATGTCAGCTGCTTTGGCTTTCTGCCAGTTGTCTATTGCACGGGCCTACATTGTGTATAGCGATTATAGTGTAACAAAAAAAGCCGAATTTGGCAATTCTAGAACCTGCCAAGTATGTAGGTAATACAATAATGGAAAAGGCTGCAGTAGCCATCACTATCGCAGCCTCACGTTTATTTTTTTGTGGTGTTTTCTTCTATAGCTCGTTCAGCAGCCCGTATAAATGCCCAGACTTCTTTTGAGAAAGGTGCCTCAGGGGCGCCCTCAGGCCAATCGTCCATGTTATCGTAAAGACGACCCGCGCTATTTTTTAAGCATGGGTCAATGTCATAGATGGGCTGAGTGACCGCGTCCCATTCTTTGACCAACGCTAAGGCGGCAGGTGCTGTTGGGTCCGTCCCTACCAGAGCCTCTGTTCTGCTAAGGAGGTCAGGCCACTTTTTTTCACATTCTCTTTGGATATGCTCTGGCACTGCTAGTCGGGCTTTTTCCCAGCGGTCTTGTTCGTCATCTGTATAGAATTTGTTCCATACTTTTTTCCAGCCTTCATCGCTCATGGCGCTCTCTCCTACTTTGATTGTGTTGCAAAGCGTGAAAAGGTCTGTTGCCGTATCGTCGAGCCGTTCAATAGCATTATTGATGGCATCAAGGGCTGATTGTGTTTGCTTAAGCTGCTGTTGCAGCATCTTTTGTTGGATGCGCAATACATTCTTGGCTTCAATTTCCGCATTGCCAATCATGGCCGCAATTTGGGAGAGGGTGAAGCCTGCGCGTTTCAACAGCTGTACTTGCTGCAGACGCACGATATCCGGATATTTATAGACGCGCTGGCCCGCTTCTGACCGCAAGGGCTTCATCAAGCCTTTGCTTTCATAATACCGCAGTGCACGCACGGTTACGCCTGAGCGGGATGCAAGTTCACCTATAGATAACATGTGTCTCCACCTTCCGAGGTTTTAGTGTCAGATCTTTTCACGAATCCTCGTTTAAGACCTGACGGTACGGTAGGGGCAAATGTTTTTTTGGGCATCAAAAATAAAATAGATCAGGAAAATAAGACGCGTTTGGCTGCGGCTATCCATTCGTTAGTAATAGCTATCAAGCTCAGGCTTAATGGTATTTATGTTTACGGCGTGGTTTTGGTTGCGGGTTGGCGATGTCAAAATTAAAAGACTCTAGTGCACCGCTACCATTCTCGGTGTCATGAAAATGGTCCTTCATCCAGCGTACCACATCTTCCCTCGGCATAGGGGTGGCGTACAGAAATCCCTGGTGTTGTGAACAACCGAGGGAGATTAGAAGCTCAGCTTGCTCAGGCGTCTCAACACCTTCTGCGATGTAGCTCAAAGACAGGTTTTGCGCCAGTTGAATACCTGTTTCCAGCACTGTGCGAGAGGGTTTGTGACTGATGGCTGCTGCTACATAGCTTCGGTCGAGCTTAATTTCAGTGAACGGGAGATATTGTAATTGTTTGAGGGAGGCATACCCAGTACCAAAATCATCAATCGATAATCCAAAGCCTTTGAGCCTAAGCCGTGACATAACTTCGAGGCACTCTTTGGCCTGTTCCATTACTTTAGATTCGGTAACCTCAAGGATCACAGATGTGGGCTGCACGCCATATTGCTCAGCAAACCCGATTACCCGTTCTGGAAAGGTGATGTCTTTGAAGTTTTCAGTTGATATATTGATGGAGACAGGAAGCAAAAAACCATTTTTGTGCCAGTCAACAACATCCTCAAACGCGCGTTGTATAATAACGTCTGTGAATTCCTGCATTAGATTATAGTCTTCAGCGGTGGGTATGAAGCTGGCGGGACCTAATATTTTACCTCTTTCGGTGCGCCAGCGCGCCAAACATTCAAACCCGATGAGTATCTCTCGTTTACGGCAAACTTTGGGCTGGTAGTACGGCACAAGAGCACCATCCTCTATGCCACGAGACACTGATTTATGGGATAATTGCCCTTGGAATTCGCCTTTATATTGCGGGTTGAGGTTATCTGCTGGGTTGATGAGGGATGCCTCAAGCAGCAGCTCAAGAAAGTCTTCAGGTACATAAGGTTTGTTGATTGTGCCAACAATATTCAGGCCGAATTGATCGCCTAATTGTTTGGCAGCATACAGAAGTGATTCAGAAAGTCCTGAAACCAATACAATTTTTGCGGTGATTTTGCGCTCAGCCATTGCACGGATTAACTGTAGGCCATCCATTTCAGGCAATTCAAGGTCAGTTATGATAAGACTGAAGGACATTTCTTGAAGGGCCTTTAGCGCTTCAATGCCGTCATTGACTAATACGGTTAAATACCCAGCCTCAGTACATACAATCGATAGCATGTGTCGTTGAAAAGCAGAATCATCAATTATCAGTGCTTTGTGTTTCTCCGGAAACTGGTCCATAGGATACCCATGTTATAGCGGTGAAGTGTCAAATTATCGTAAAATATGTATATATTCCACTATACTATGAAATATGAAGTAAAAATTAAGTTAATATTTGTAAATTTGGGTAGATGGTGAAATAATAATAACTATTTAAGGTAGTAATTACAGTAAACAAATACCTTAAAGGTGTTTATTTACTGTAATAAATATTTTTTTATTCAATTTATTCTGTAAAAACTGATTTCTATTTGTCGGTGCCCCGTAAGGGTAATATTCTAATTGAGCAAAGAATTATGAAAAGTTTTTCTTGAGTGCCAACAGGATAAAGCTATCAAAATCTATAAAAATACCTTTAGATTACAGTTGGTATGCAGCACTGTTTATCCAAAAACCCCTGTTAGGGGTCTAGATTAGATTTTCTGTTTTATCAGCTTGGGGAATGAGCTCTCTAAAGGGATTGACCACAGGCCTTCAATACCTATACTCCGCCCGTCATTTTAATGTGGAGATTCTGAATGTCAGACAAGATTAACAAAGTTGTGCTTGCCTATTCAGGCGGGTTGGACACTTCAATCATTCTCAAGTGGCTGCAGGTTACCTATGACTGTGAAGTCATAACCTTCACTGCAGACTTGGGCCAAGGTGAAGAGCTGGAGCCGGCACGACGAAAAGCTGAATTGCTTGGCATTAAAAATATCTTCATCGAAGACCTGCGCGAAGAGTTTGTGCGTGATTATGTATTCCCTATGTTCCGGGCGAACACGCTTTACGAAGGCCAGTATTTGCTTGGCACGGCCATCGCGCGGCCTCTAATAGCAAAACGCCAAATCGAAATTGCTAGAGAATTTGAAGCAGACGCTGTTTGCCACGGCGCAACAGGCAAGGGCAATGACCAGATCCGGTTTGAGCTTGGCTATTACGCCTTGAACCCTAAAATCAAGGTTATCGCTCCTTGGCGTGGGTGGGACTTACATTCCAGAACAGCGCTTATTGAATTTGCCGAACAATACCAGATCCCAATTCCAACTGATAAGCGCGGCGAAAGCCCTTTTAGTGTCGACTCCAACCTTTTGCATACGTCCAGTGAAGGCAAAGCCCTTGAAGATCCTTGGGTCGCTGCGGAAGAATATGTTTATAGCCGTACGGATAGCCCGCTGAATGCGCCAGACGAACCTGAGTTTATTGAGGTTGAGTTTGAAAAAGGCGACCCTGTTGCCATCAATGGTGAAGCCATGTCACCTGCGACATTGCTAACCAAGCTTAATGAGTATGGCAAAAGACACGGGATCGGCCGTCTTGATCTCTTGGAAAACCGTTTCATCGGCATGAAGTCTCGTGGAATTTACGAAACACCGGGCGGCACTATTTTGCTTGAGGCGCACCGCGGTATAGAGCAAATCACGCTTGATAAAGGCGCGATGCATCTCAAGGACGAGATGATGCCAAAATATGCCGAGATTCTATATAATGGTTTCTGGTTCTCGCCAGAGCGGGAAATGATGCAAGCGCTGATCGACAAGAGCCAAGAATTTGTGGCCGGTACAGTGCGTATGATGCTGTATAAAGGCAGCGTCAAAACTGTTGGCCGTAAGAGCCAGAATAGCCTGTATTCCATGGAGCATGTCACGTTTGAGGAAGACAGCGTTTACGATCAGCGCGATGCAGAAGGCTTTATCAAACTGCATGCCCTTCGTTTGCAGCTACTTAACCAGCGCGGCAACATTAGTGAGCCACCAAGCTACGACTAATAGCTTTTGGGCATGTATAAAAAAGCACGGCTCTCATCAAGTGAGGGCCGTGCTTTTTTGGTTCTATAGTGTGCTTAAAAAGGGTTTAGAATTCCGCAGACCATCTTAGGCTTATTGTGCGGCCCCGCCCTGAGAAGAAACGGTCTCCTCGTGATGCAGCATAATCCACCGATTGGCTAAAGTAGGTTATATAGTCCTTGTTCAGGGCGTTTTGCACGCCAAGGTTAAACCGCCCAATATCCTCAAACTGATAGCCGATGCTGAGATCTAGCAACGAATAGCCGTCAAAGTCAGTATCGGTTGTTGTGTCGTTGAAAGTACGGTCAAATAGCGTGGTTAACTGTGCGCGAATTGAAATAGCATCAGTTGGTTGGGCAGTAATATATAGGTTCAATCTGTCTGGGCTGATACTAATTGCGCCGATGTCTTCATCAATTACGCCGTCTGCATCTTGGTCTGATTTTCCTTCAATGTTGGCGTAGGTTGCCCCAATTGTTACAGGAGCTTCAAACGTATATTCGGCGGAAATTTCAAAACCGTTTATTTCTGTCGGCTCACGTACCACTTCAAAGATATTTTGTGAATTGGACGCTAGGCGCTGGCCAAACTCGGACTCAGACCAGAAGTAAGCGGCATTTGACGTGAAACCGCCTTTCTCAAACGAGAACCCGATTTCAATGTTATCGGCAATGATGGGTTCGATGTTAAGCAGCGAGGCGATATCTAGGCCAGGTGTAGTCACTGCTCGCAGTACCCGCCCCACATCTGGCATGGTGAACCCTTGTGCATAAGATGAATATAGTTTTACACCATCGAGTATTTCGAAACTTCCGCCGATATTAAAAAGTGTTTCGGAGAAATTAGGCTCGCCACCACCTACTTCAGTCGCACCGTAAAAGAAGATTGTTTGATAATCATCAATCTTCAGCGTTGCACTTTCGTGGCGTAATCCAAATGAGATTAATGCCCGGTCATCAAGAAACTGTTGATCAAATTGCAAAAACGGGGCGATTGAGTCAAACTCGACCTCAGGCACCCATAGTCTCCCTGTTTGTACAAGAGCTTGGAAGGTTTTGTCATGAAGCCAATCAACACCGCCCGTTACTGTAAGGCCATCAATTGGTAAATTTCCGTGGCTGTAAGTTAATTTAGCACCTGTTTTATTAGAGTTATTTGCTGACTGGTCGAAGGTTTCTTCTCCGGCTGCTTCGGCGCCAGTATTAAAGAAACCACCAAATCTACCACCGCCATAAATAGCTTCGAATTTGCGGTAAAAGCCTTGGATAGTAAGGTCTCCACCAAATAGATTGTTTTTGGTGAATATAGCTGAAAATGTATTCGCAGTGTTTACTGGTGCAAAGCCTTCTTGGTCCGCGCGAATAGAAGATGTTGGGATGCCTGCATCGCGGTCTCCGGCCACTTGGATATAATCGCCATCCCCCTTCAATTCGAAAATATTTGCCGACAGCTGGAACCGTGTATCTTCATCAATATCCCATCCAGCTTTAAGGAAATAATTGACGGAGAAGCTATCTTGAATGTCGCCTTGAACATTATCAATGCCGATACGTCGTCCTTTGGCATCATAGTAAGCATTGCGTGATTCCAGCGCCACACTGGCGACAAGGTCAATTGCACCAAAGTCCCGCAGGATGGTGGCCGACCCGCGGTACCCTGTGCCGTCACCATCAATTGAATCAGTTACATTTATTTGCGCTTCAGTCCGGAATTGCCAGTCATCTTCATCTGTTGGTGCCAGTGTTACATAATTTATCACGCCGCCTGTTGCGCCGACGCCTTGTATGGCGTTTGCACCGAATAGTATTTCAATACGTTCAACAACCGCGGCATCTAGGGTGAAACCATCACGCGAGCCGTTACGCAACGGGTTTGATTGGGGTACACCGTCGATTAAGTAGAGAGGAGATCGACCCCTGAAACTTTCTCCTGCACCAGACAATTTTTGGCGACTAGGGGAGAAGGAGGCAACTGTCTGGCTGATGATGTCTACAAGGCTTGTCGAGAAAACAAACTGCTCTTCTATTGCATCTTTTTCAATCAGCCGAATGGTGTTGGGCAGAGATTCAACTGGGATGTTTCGCCGCGTAGCTTGGATAACGATAATTTCGTCAATATTACTATCGTCAATGTTAGCCGTCTCAGCATACGCGGTAGTAGCAAATGGCCAAAGTGCGCTTATTAAAAATGTTGTAGAAAATAAGCTCAATTTTTTATTCGTATATTTTATTTTAGACATGAGCGTCTCCTTCCTGATTGTTAAGAATTATTCTCAAGAACGAGATATAGTTTATAATAATGCGAGTCAATATCAAATGGCGAAGCAGCCCCAATTCGGCTGTTTTGACGCATAGCTATTCGCTGTTTGTCTTAACGGCTTCTATTCCAAGTGTGTGGCTGCTAATGTCATTCTATTCACCGATAACTTGTTCAGCGCTTGGTCAAGCCTTGCCTGTATTATTTGGGCTTAAGGATAACGCAGTATGGCTGAAATTTTAACAATTATCGCGCCCGTTTTCCTTATCATGATGCTTGGGTACGGGTTGGGTAAAACCGAATTATTCCCCGAAAACGCATCCGGTGTTTTGATCACTTTTGTTTGGTATGTGGCTATCCCTGCACTCATGCTGCGGTCTCTCGCACCTAACGATTTACCTGATGCGAATGAGCTTTTGCTCGTTGGCTCATATTATGGGGCACTGTACCTAGTTTATGGCGCCACCTATTTTTCTTCTCGTCGCTTGTTCGGGCTTAATCAAGCAGAAGGCGGTATTTTTGCGCTTTCCACCTGTTTTGCCAACGGTGCTTTTTTGGGTATTCCAATCATTGAAGGTGTTTACGGCGAAGAAGGCGTGCGGTTGCTTCTGATTTTGCTCAGTTTTCATTCTTTAACCCTGTTACCCATTACAACAGTCATTGTTGAAACGGCACAGGGAAAATCATCTGAAGGGTCTGTTGCCGGCCGCATTTTATCCAGCATTTGGCATAACCCCATTATT
>JAESTR010000191.1 GCA_016763495.1 Kordiimonadaceae bacterium | reverse complement strand
TCAATACTTATGTAGCTGAAGCAATTGCCAACCCCGCAGAAAAACTTCCAATCGAGTTTTCAGGCCTTGTGTTGGGTATCGAGCTGAAAAAATACACGCCGGAAGACTTGATGGCCGGCGCGGTTATGGTCTTACGCCATTTTGGTGCCTCTGGCGGTACTGAGCTGTCAAACAAAGCTTTCTTTGATGACATGGTAAAACGCCACGGCACAAAAACTGCAATGGTCATATTTGATGACATTTTGCCCCTCACGGACCCAGACGCTTACACAACGTCCCTTGATCAAATGCAGGCACAAGTAGTTGCCCCTTCCTCCCATGACTATGCCGCGTTATCAGATAGCGCTCTGAAAAAAAGCCGTACGTACCGAGATACGCAGATAGCCTCCAAACAAGCACTAGTGTCGGTTGGGTTAACCTTAGGGGCCAGCCGTACTATACTTGTAGGGCCAGAACGCTCGGCAACGGGCAACCCCTTAATGATGCAAGCAACCGCAGACGGCGGCGACATGCACCTAGTGAGCCCAGAGATAAATTTTGCAGGCCTGTTTGTGCCCCCAATTGCGATGCCGATTATGGGCCGCAGCCCGACAGCCGGCATGTTAATCACTACCGGCGAGCGGGATACACGGGACGTTTTCTCAGTGAAAACCGACCCTGAAAACAAACACCGTTATTTCTATAAGGGCGACTGGCATGACATGGAAAGCCGCACAGAAACCATCAAGGTCGCCGGGCAAGAAGATACCGAATATGTGATCTACCGCACCGTGCACGGACCTGTCATTCTGTGGGACGATGAGACCAATATTGCCTACACCCAGCGATGGGCCATTTGGGGGCAAGAAGCAAACATCTGGGCAAGCGCCTTCGATTCACTAAAGGTGAAAGATGCCGACGGCTATGCTGCTCAACTAGAACAGATCAGCGCCTCGAACAGTAATATCTCCTACGCGGACGTTACTGGTTCGATCGGGTTCCGCCATATGGGGGACATACCTTTACGTGCACATGGCATAGACCCTCGCCTGCCCGCCAATGGTGACGGCAGTGAAGACTGGCAAGGGATTGTATCTGATGAGCAAACCCCTAAATTGCGCGACCCTGAAAAAGGCTATATTTTCATCTGGAACAACAGCCCCGCACCTGGCACTGTTTTCGGGGACGGATCGCGCTGGGGCAAAACGTTTAGGACCCACCTGCCGGTATCCCTTATTGAAGAGAAAGAAAAAATCTCGATTGAAGACTTGAAAAGCTTCAATAAACTGATCGGTGCTAGCTTCTATAGTATTGACCTTACGCTGACATCACCTCGGTTTTTTGATGCGTTTTTTCAGGAAGCCGCAGAAAAAACCAATGACCCAAAGGTGAAAGAGGCAGCAACCCTCATCATGGCCTGGGACGGCTTGATGACCGATAAGGATAATGACGGTTCTTATGATGCCGTAGGCCTTACCCTTTTCCGCAAATGGTTACCAACAGCACTGGAAACAGTGTTTGATGATGATATTGGCACTTGGTGGAAAGATCTGGATGATGACTTATACATCCCTTACCAAACATCCTTGCTCGTTCGGGCATTAGAAGGGGATGACGCAGGCCTACCGTTAAAACGCGACTATTTCAATGGTCAGGACCGTGCAAGCGTGGTGATTGAAAGCCTACAGCGTACAATTGAAGCGCTTGAGCCCGAGTTTAAAGGTAGGGATATTGCTGACTGGCACCAACCGGTTTTCTGGCAGTTCCTCAATTTCACTGACATCGGAGACTCTGATAAACCGCGCATGAAGCGGTATCGCTCAACGACATATTCTGGTGCTGGCACAACATTTGGGTATTTGCCAAAGGCGATCGTAGACAACGGCATGCCAGCTTGGACAGCTATTATGGAAATAACGGACGAAAACCCGCATTACCTAAGCTCTATTCCTAGCGGCGGGCAAAGTTGGTTTATCAATCAGGACTGGAAAGCGAGCCCTCATATTAAAGACCAATATGACAAGCATGCCAATTTTAATTACAAAACAGTCTCCCTAGACAAGAAAACAGTACAGTCTGATTATGAGGCAAGACTTGTGATCCACCCTAAATAAGCCAGCACAACGAAGTACAGCCTGCCTTTTTTAGCAGGCTGTACTGCTAAAACCCCGCCCGGTTGAGAACCTATTTTGACAGAAAACCTCGAAAACCTACTGCCAAATATTGCACGCCAAAGCCGTAGAACATTCCAGTTCTAGGCAGGGCAATACCTGCTTTAACGGTATTTACCTAAGCAGCGCACAGAACTACAGCGTCCCAAGCTCGCCCAAACCCTTGAAATGAAAATGAAATAAAAGAAAGCGCATAAAGAAACAGTCTTTTAATAAAATGCCGCACATAGTAGCTTACATGCAGAATTGCGGTGGCGGTGACTGCTATAAAATGAGGAATTGGCGATGGGGAAATTTCAGGCAAACGCTAAGTCTGGCACTTTTACACGGTGTTTTTCAGCCGCTATTGGACTAGCATTGATCGTATCTAGCGGTGCTAACGCACAAAGCGCCTGGGGCTATAGCGGCAATAACGGCCCTAATAAATGGCATGAGATATCTTCTTCCAACAGCCTTTGCCGTGTTGGAAAACAACAATCTCCAATTGATATAGAGGGCACGGACCCCGCTGTCATGCACAGGTTACGGCCTCAGTATGGCCTTACGCCAGTGCACATGAAGAATATGCACACGTCCATAACAATGCCTTATGTAAAAGACAGTCTTCTTCTGGTCGGCGGCAAAATATTTGAATTGGAAAGCTTCACTTTCCATACGCCTGCCGAACATACTGTCGCAGGCAAGCGCATGCCTATGTCTATCCAGTTTATGCATCACGCCATTAACGGTGAAAAAGCTATTGTTGAGGTGTTTGTCAAAGAAGGCCGCACCAATATTGCAGGTAAAGAGCTGTGGGAGCACTTGCCACTTGAGCGGAACCAAGTGATGAAAAGCAAAAAGACGCTAATCAACGCCCGCGACCTGATGCCGTTTGAGCAAAGCTATTACCGGTATATGGGATCCATGACCACACCGCCCTGCAGTGAAGGCATCAATTGGTACGTACTGAAAACACCAATAGAATTTTCCAAAGAACAAATCGCGTTGGTCAAAGGTATTGTCGGTGGGGAAAATGCCCGACCAACACAATCGCGCAACAATCGCATTATTCTTGACGCACGCACACAGTAGTTCCGGAGGGTTTGATATGTCTGTATTTCAACACCAGTCCAAAAGGTTTTCACTTCTAAAAGCTGCACCATTGCTTATGGGATTGCTATTATTATCAGCCTGCGCTGGCGGGCCCTCATTTTTGAGCGGTTCTCCCGGCCGTGTAACCAGCGGCGGTCCCGCACGCATGTCTGATACCGCGCTA
>JAESTR010000190.1 GCA_016763495.1 Kordiimonadaceae bacterium | reverse complement strand
CTTCTTGATAAATCCACACTTTCAGAAATTGAAGTAGAAGAAGATAGTTTCCGTATTAGGGTCGCACGCGAAATTACCGCCGCTCCAGCATATGCTTTGCCCGCGCCAGTCGCACCGCTTGCCGCACCAGTAGCGCCATTAGCAGCAGCTGTTGAGACCGCGGCGAACCTTGCAGACCATCCCGGTGCCATTACGTCGCCAATGGTTGGCACAGCTTATGACGCGCCCTCACCTGACTCTGACGCCTTCATCAAAGTTGGTGACACGGTTAAAGTAGGCGACACACTACTTATTATTGAAGCAATGAAAGTAATGAACAATATCGCCTCGACCAAAGCAGGAACAGTGAAAGAGGTTTTATTCTCAGACGCACAGCCTGTTGAATTCGGCGAAGTTCTCTGCATCATTGAATAGGGACTTAGTCCATGATTAAAAAAGTCCTCATTGCTAACCGTGGCGAAATCGCCCTGCGTATTCACCGTGCCTGCCACGAAATGGGCATTGAAACTGTCGCTGTACACTCCACAGCTGACGCTGACGCAATGCACGTGCGGCTTGCCAACGATAGTGTTTGTATAGGCCCTCCAGCATCTGTTGATAGCTATTTGAATATCCCTGCAATTATTTCTGCAGCGGAAATTACCGGTGCCGATGCAATCCACCCCGGTTATGGGTTCCTGTCAGAGAATGCGCATTTTGCTGATATAGTTGCTGACCACGGCCTACTTTCATTGGCCCCAAGGCTGACCATATCCGCACTATGGGTGACAAAATCACGGCTAAAGAAACCGTAAAAAAGCTTGGCATTCCAGTTGTTCCGGGTTCCGCGGGTGGCATCTCTGACGATGTAACAGCTAAAAAAATATGTGAAGAAATCGGCTATCCGGTTATCATCAAAGCCTCTGCCGGTGGCGGTGGCCGCGGCATGCAAATTGTGCAGAATGCTGACGAATTAAGCGTAAAACTAAAAACCTGTCGCACAGAAGCTAAAGTTACCTTCGGCGACGATACAGTTTACATTGAAAAATTCCTGTTAACGCCGCGCCACATTGAATTTCAAATCATTGGCGATAACCACGGCAATTGCATCCATTTGGGTGAGCGGGATTGCTCTCTGCAGCGCCGTCACCAGAAAATACTGGAAGAAGCCCCTTCCCCGGTTATTGATGAAGAAACTCGCTCTAGGATGGGTGGCATTGTATCCAAAGCCATGGCTGACCTTGGCTATAGCGGTGCTGGTACTATTGAGTTCCTCTATGAAAACGGTGAGTTTTATTTCATTGAAATGAATACCCGCTTGCAAGTGGAACATCCTGTGACAGAAATGATCACTGGTATCGATATTGTGCGAGAGCAAATCCGCGTCGCAGCCGGTGAAAAGCTTTCCTACACACAAGATATGGTGCGCTTCTTTGGCCATGCCATTGAGTGCCGTGTGAATGCTGAGCACCCGTTCACGTTCGTACCAAGCCCTGGCAAAGTCACACAGTATCATGTGCCCGGGGGTTTGAACGTGCGCTGTGACAGTGCTGTGTATGCAGGCTATTCAATTCCGCCTCATTACGACAGCATGGTCGCGAAGCTCATTGTATCCGGCTACACCCGTGAAGGCTGCTTGCTGCGACTACGCCGGTCCCTCGACGAGTATGTGATCGACGGCATTACAACAACAATACCGTTGCATCAGGAACTGATGGATAATCCAGATTTTCAAAAAGGTGACTATGATATTCACTGGCTTGAAAGATTCCTCGAAGACAAAAAGGACTAAAGGTGTAAAATGGGGTTATGCCGCATGATGTCATAACCCCTAATATCTTGTTACAAGCCTATGCATCAGGCTTATTCCCCATGTCTGAAGGCCGCAAAGACAATGAGCTTTTTTGGGTTGACCCTGAAGAGCGCGGCATCATCCCCCTCAACAAATTTCACATCCCTCGCTCGCTTGCAAAAAAGGTTCGAAAAGATGTCTTTTTTGTAACCACTGACCAAGCTTTTCAGCGTGTTGTTCAATCCTGCGCCCTGCCCGCTCGTGGCCGCGAAACTACTTGGATAAGCGACCGCATTGAAACACTATATACTGACTTGCACAAACGCGGTTTTGCGCATTCTGTCGAGTGTTGGATTGAAGACGAACTGGTTGGCGGGCTTTATGGCGTATCGCTATCAGGTGCTTTTTTTGGGGAAAGCATGTTCAGTACCCAGACAGATGCAAGCAAAGTTGCTCTGACACACTTAGTCGGCAGGCTTATAGCTGGCGGATACCACCTTCTCGACACACAGTTTATAACGGACCACCTGAGACAATTTGGTGCCACGGAAATACCGCGCCAAGAATATCAATCAAAATTGCAAAGTGCTTTGCAGGCAGAAAAGGCTGACTTTTATCAGTTAGACGGGGTTTCAGTTTCAGGTTCAACCATTTTGCAGTTGATTACCCAGATATCATAGACTGAATGCTCGAGTGCGTTTAGCGCCGGGCTTGACGCTACCATCCAGCCTTCAAATACACGTTCTTTTCGCCCGTCCCGTTGCACGTCGTCAATTTCTAAGTAAGCGAAGGTTTCAGGGGGTTCAATTGGCGGCCTTGTACGGCAGTAACGTGCCACCAAAGCCAAGGAACCAAAGCGCATTTCCTGCCCTATTTCCAACTCATGCTCTGTAATGCGGGCGGTGATTTTATCAAGTGCGCGCAGCACCACGCGGTTTTGCGGTACAGCCTGCGCCGCATCAGGCACTTGTATTTGGTCATTTAATATAAGTTCTTGGGCTTGCATTCCGCTCAAGGCGGATACAGACGCAGGAAAAGTAAGGGCCAGCAAAGCCCCTAGAGCATAGAGTTTAGGGCTCAAGCGCTTAATTACCACCAGAAGTGAATTTCCCGATAAGACCAAGCAAGTCAACAGCATCTTGTGTTTCTTCTATCATATCGCCGTTAACCAGCATGTCATCTTCTGCACCGGGTAAAAGGGCAAGGTATGAACCACCAAGTATGCTTTCAGATGTAATAGCTGCCGCTGTATCCAGTGGTAGATCAATACCAGTTTTTACAGAGAAACTTACAATTGCCTGATAGGATTTAACATCAAGAACACTGTCAACAACAGTGCCTACTTTAATCCCTGCCACACGCACATCACTACCTACGTTCAAGCCATCAATACGGTCAAAGCGCGCTGAAAGCGTATAGCCGTCTACAGTGGCCATATTGGTGCGTTCGTAAGCAAACAGTAAAAACCAGCCTGCCACTACCAACACAACTGCGCCTACGATGCTTTCAACCAGATTGCTCGACATAGATACTCCCTAATTAGCGGCGCACAATTTAAGCAGCCACCAAAGCCTTTTAAAACCCGTTATGGCCGCCAAGCCTCATATTCCGGTGCGGCTTTTGGACTAGCCGCAGCATAAGCCTGTGCTGAACCTGTTTGGTTCGCCATATGCTCAGTTTCCCAGTCGCGCTTGGTGACATTCTGCTCACTTGGTAGTTCATCAAACGTATAATGTAGCCACCCATGCCATTCAGCAGGCACACGAGATGCTTCATTCGGGCCGTTTTTATAAATCACCCAACGGCGCTTACCATTTTTTTCACGGTAATAGACGTTGCCTTGATCGTCAGTGCCAACTTTTTCGCCCTTACGCGATGTGAACAGCAGTGTGCCGATCGTCGTCGTATTCCACCAAGTGAAAATACGGGAACCAAAAATAAATTTAAGCAAGGAAATCATAGTATTATCCACGTATATTTAGCCAGATGCGCCCATGTAGCATGTTTATAAATTCAGTAAAAGTCACAGTATCGAACTTTAGTGTTCTTTTCCTAAATATTTTCGTTAGATGTGCAAAATATCCTCTGATTCTGGCGAAACTATATACATGAGCCACTTTGGCTCCTCAATATCATCCCTTTAGGGAGAAAATAAGGCACGCCTCCTAACCCATTAAAGAGTAACGAGTCTTACATACTAGAATTAGTGCCTACTATCACGTCAATCACTATATATTGAAAATACAACTTGTATAGACACACAATAGCCCCCTAAACTTCTGCCCACTGGGGAAACTCTCCTCCATATTATGGGGAGCAGATAGGGTGCTAATATCGTTCAGGCGGAAATTTTGCCTGTAGTGAAAGCCACTCTGTTATTTCCCCGCCACTGTTTAACGGGTTGCCACAAGGGGGAATGAATGCGCATAGACCACAAATTCACTAGTCAGAAATCCAGTCCATATGATAACCAAGGCTGGCGAACAGCAGTTAGTGAGATTCGCAACCCCAATGGTTCAATCGTTTTCCATATGGATACCGTAGAAGTACCGGAAAACTGGAGCCAAGTTGCTACAGACATTATTGCTCAAAAATACTTTCGAAAAGCAGGTGTGCCACAAGCTCTAAAACCTGTTGAAGAAAAAGACATCCCAAGCTGGCTTTGGCGCAAGGAAGCTGACCTTGACGCCTTAAACACTATGCCAGAAGACAAGCGGTATGGCGCAGAGAGCAGCGCCAAACAAGTATTTGACCGATTGGCGGGTACGTGGACCTATTGGGGCTGGAAAGGCGGCTATTTTGAAGCCGAGGCAGACGCAAAAGCCTTCTTTGATGAAATCCGCT
>JAESTR010000189.1 GCA_016763495.1 Kordiimonadaceae bacterium | reverse complement strand
TGATGAAAAACGCAGGCATGACAGCGATGGATGTTTTAAAGTCCGCCACAGTTAATACTGCTGATTTGAGCGATATGTCAGCTCAGTTGGGTACCATTGAATAAGGTAAATACGCCGACATTATAGCTACAGATGGTAGCCCTCTGGTAGACATGGCTGAACTACTTGACGTAGATTTTGTAATGAAATCGGGAACTGTTTATAAAAATAAATAGCTTTTCATTATTCTTTTGAATCAATGATTTACTGAAAAGGCCCCAATGGTTTTGAACCGTTTGGGCCTTTTTATTTGGCTTAGGTCTTTATTTTCTGCGGGTTTTGAGGCTATATGCTTAATCAAAATTAACCACGGGAAATATTTTTTAATGTCTATCCGCGACAGTAGAGCCATTTTTGGCGCAGTGGCATTCCTGCTAACGGGCGCAATCTTAAGTTCTATGGTTTACCAATATTTGGCTGGGGAATATACTGGCGCGGCGATTGTCAGGTCTCGCTCTTGGTGGGAAGTTGTGATGAACTTGCAGATATTGTCCATCGCCTTTGTCTGGTTTTGTTATGCGGATCGGTTGCAGAAACGAGAGGGCAAATATAAAGCTGTAGTGATGGTCAGGCTTTTTTTCGGATTGCTAGCTGTTTCAGTGCCTCTTTTGATCGCTGTATTGAGTGCATTTATGGGTTGGTTTGAAGTGCGCCCACCGGCACATATAGTTGATTTAATACTCTGTGTTATGGTCGGTTTTTGGGCAATATCTACTATTATCCCACGTGTGGTGGCCGTAAGGGCTCACGATGGGCTTGTTAACTTTCAGGCTTATTGGAATTATTTTAGGCCGAAATCTCTATTCTCTATTTCACCAATGATTATGGCTGGGTTAGTATTACTAACAGATTTCGTTTTTGGCGTAGAAAATTATTATTTGGCGTTTCCAGTGCTATTTTACGCCCAAAGCGCCATGCCGTTTTTTATGCGCGGCTTTGGCATCAATCGCGGTATAGCTTTAGCACGCTGAACTTACCCTAAGAGGGGAATGTAATGAGTTTGCGCCATAGGAGGCGCAAACCATTCGCTTATTTTCTGTGGTTGGCTGCCGACAGTAGCCAGCTTAGTTGGCAAAGCGGAAATGCAATACATCACCATCTAGTACGAGATACTCTTTACCTTCAAGGCGCATTTTGCCTGCGTCTTTTGCACCTTGCTCACCGTTTAACTCAACAAAGTCGTCATACGCTATGGTTTCTGCGCGAATGAAACCTTTTTCAAAGTCAGTGTGGATCACGCCGGCAGCTTTTGGTGCAAGTGTGCCTTTAGTGATAGTCCACGCACGTGCTTCTTTGGGGCCCACTGTGAAGTAGGTGATTAGCTCAAGCAAATCATAGCCTGCACGAATAACACGCGCGAGGCCGGTTTGACCAAGACCAAGTGTTTCTAGAAACTCGCCTTTTTCTTCGTCATCATCCAGCTGGGCAATTTCAGATTCAACAGCGGCAGAGATAATCACGCAGCCTGAGCCTTGCTTGGCAGCCATCTCTTCTACTGCCTTTGAGAACTCATTGCCTGTTGCGGCGCTGTCTTCATCAACGTTACAGATGTAAAGAATAGGCTTTGCAGTAAGAAGCTGTAAGCCTGCGAGTACTTCAGTTTCTTCTTCGTCAGCAATTTCCACTTTGTGTGCGGGGACACCGTCTTTCAAAAGAGGCATCACTTTTTCAATCATTGCTAACGCTGCTATGGCTTCTTTGTCACCGCCTCGCACTCTGCGGCCAAGGCCGTGCACGCGGCTTTCAAGGCTTTCAAGATCAGCGATCATCAATTCGGTTTCAATTGTTTCTGCATCAGAAACTGGGTCAACTTTACCGTCGACATGCGTGATGTCGTCATCTTCAAAACAACGTAATACGTGGCAAATTGCATCTGTTTCGCGGATGTTGGCAAGGAACTGGTTGCCCAAGCCTTCGCCTTTAGATGCACCGCGCACGAGGCCTGCGATATCCACAAATGAAAGCTGGGTAGGGATGATTTCTTTGGAGCCTGCGATTTTTGCTAACCCATACAAGCGTGTATCAGGCACAGGTACTTGGCCTACATTGGGTTCAATAGTACAGAAAGGATAGTTGGCGGCTGCAGCGCTCGCTGTACTTGTCAGCGCATTAAAAAGTGTTGATTTACCTACGTTCGGTAGGCCAACGATACCACACTTAAAACCCATTATTTGTCTCCGAAGTTAAGGGCTTTTAACGCTGCTGCCAGCGGACCCTCATTTGTTTTATCAGTTTGTTTGTCTATAGCCGGCAATTTTGTTGGTTGTTTAGTAACCTTTTTGCGCTTGGCTTTCTCATTTTCATTTTGTGTGCCTGTACTGACGCGCTGCGGCGAAAGGTGCAAGGCAATTTGGCTTAAGAAACGCGGTGTGTCTCCGTCCGCCAAATAACTGCATTCTCTAGCAACAGCATCCAATACTTTATCTAGTTCTGGCTGCTCGCGCTTGGCGAAGTCTCCCAGTACGTGGCCATGTACTCTGGCTTTATCGCCGGGGTGGTCAATGCCAATGCGCACACGAGTAAATTCAGCACCAATATGTGATGTGATAGACCGAATACCGTTGTGACCTGCGGCACCGCCACCAATTTTGGCTTTTACTTTGCCAAAGGCCAAGTCGAGTTCGTCATAAAAAACAAACACTTGGGCTGGTGCTAGCTTAAAGAAACGCATGGCTTCACTAACAGCGCGGCCGCTTTCATTCACGAAAGTTTGCGGTTTGAGCACGATGATTTTTTCGCTTCCGAAACGACCTTCATGTGTCACTGATTGCCAGCGTTTTTTACTGGACAAAAATTTATGGCGGCGGACAATTTCGTCCACCGCCATAAACCCGACATTGTGCCTGTGGTTTTCATAACTGCTGCCAGGGTTGCCTAGTCCGACAAATAGCAACATTGAAAACCCCTATACTTTAGTGTCTGCAGCATCATGGATGCATGCAAAGCTGGCTATTATTCGCCGCCTTCTTCAGGTGCAACTTCGCCTTCTACTGCTTCTGTCACTTCTTCGTCAGTATCACTGTCAGAAGATTTCAAGCCAGAAGGTGTAACAATCGCGCAGATCGTGAAGTCACGGTCAGTGATTGTTGGTGTAACGCCTTTAGGCAGAGTGACATCAGAAATTTTAACCGCAGCGCCAAGGTCTAGGCCAGCGATAGAAACTTCGATAAACTCAGGTATAGCATCAGCAGGAACGTTCAGTTCAATTTCGTGACGTGTGTGGTTGATAACACCGCCGCGAGCAAGGCCTTCACATTCTTCTTCGCCAATAACCCGTACAGGCACAGACATAACGATACTCGCGCCTTTGGCCAAACGAAGGAAATCAATGTGCAGCGGCACATCTGACACAGGGTGCAACTGCAGATCACGTGGCAACACGCTTGCTGTTTCGCCTTTTACATCAATCTTATACGTGTGTGACATAAAGCCACCACGGTTAAGCAAACGAACGATATGGTTCATTTTAATCTGGATTGATACTGGGTCTTTTTTGTCGCCGTATATTACAGCAGGTATAAAGCCAGCACGACGTGT
>JAESTR010000019.1 GCA_016763495.1 Kordiimonadaceae bacterium | reverse complement strand
GACAGGCGTGATAGATATTATCGTGCCGCGCGGTGGGCGCTCGCTGGTAGAACGTGTGCAGAAAGATAGCCGTGTGCCTGTGTTTGCGCACCTAGAGGGCATATGCCACGTCTATGTAGATGGTGCGGCAGACCTCAGCAAAGCTGTTGAAATCAATCTAAACGCCAAAATGCGGCGCACCGGTGTGTGCGGGTCGTCAGAAACATTACTGATAGACAAAAAAGCTAAAGGGATGGCGCAGGATATTCTCTCAACTCTTCTTGAGGCAGGATGTGAAGTCCGTGGGTCAGAGGATATTCAAGCACTAGACAGTCGCATCAAGCCTGCAACGGATGCGGATTGGGATACCGAATATTTGGACGCCATCATTTCCGCCAAATTTGTCGACGGCGTGGACGGTGCAATCGCTCACATTGGAGCCCACTCTTCGGGCCATACCGACTGTATCGTTACCGAAGATGCGGCAGCTGCTGAAACTTTCCTGCGCAAAGTTGACAGTGCGATCGTAATGCACAACGTGTCGACCCAGTTTGCCGATGGCGGTGAATTTGGCATGGGCGCGGAAATTGGTATCGCCACCGGGCGCATTCATGCGCGCGGCCCTGTGGGGCTAGAGCAGCTAACGAGCTTCAAGTACCAAGTGCGCGGCACAGGCCAGACACGGCCCTAATGCAAGATGGTAACGCGCTGGCATAAAGGACAGGTTCGAGGCGAAGCAATATTGCAGCGCGGGCGGACCATTGGCCTTTTTGGCGGCAGTTTCAACCCAGCACATGAAGGTCATTTGTATATAGCCAAAGCGGCGTTACAGCGACTTGGCCTTGATGAAGTATGGCTCCTTGTTAGCCCCGGCAACCCACTTAAGCCCAAGACTGGCATGGCGCCGTTTAAAGAGCGTTTTGCCAGTGCAGCAAGCCTAGTTGGGCAACATCCGGCCATCCGAGTGCGGCAAATCGAAAAGATATTAGGCACGCGTTATTCCGCAGATACAATCTGTGCCTTGAAAAATGAACTGCCCGGCACCAAGTTTATCTGGCTAATGGGCGCTGATAATTTGACGAATTTTCACCTGTGGCACAGATGGGAATATATTGCACAATCTATACCCATTGCGGTTTTTGACCGTTCAGAGTATGCTTTACATAGTCTTAAGCTTAATTTAGCTGGTAAATATGCGCGGTATCGCGTAGCACCCAGCAAGCTTAAAACAGCAAACACACCGGCTTGGTCTTATGTGACGATAGCGCGTCATGCGGGATCAGCTACTAATATTCGAAACCAGCACGGTGACAACTGGTTTGCGAATGAAAAAAGAAAGGACACCTAGTTGCACACTTCATCGGAGACGCCAAGCGTCACTGACCGCCTTCCGGCTTTATCGCCAGAAGAGCTAGTAAAAACAATCAATGAATGCCTTGATGATAATAAGGCAGAAGATATTGTATCTATCGATCTTGCAGGAAAATCCGGCATCGCAGACTATATTGTGATCGCAAATGGCCGTTCAGGACGGCAAGTTGCGGCGCTGGCTAACTATGTTGTCAAAGGCTTGAAAGCTCTTGGCCATAAAGACATTGTTGTGCAAGGCCTCGCGCAAGCAGATTGGGTCCTTATCGACGCCAATGATGTTATTGTTCACATTTTCCGCCCAGAAGTTCGTAGTTTCTATAACTTGGACAAAATGTGGGATGCTGACCTTGATGCGGGCGACGTGGTAAATTAAGCCACGCCTTGCCGCTGCAGACCGATACTTGAACCGGAGCAGTATCTGCTTCGAGGGGGCCTTCCTTGCAAATTTCCATCATTGCTATTGGTCGCATGCAGCGGGGTCCAGAACAGGCGTTAGTTGATGAATATCTAAAGCGCCTGCCTTGGAAATCCAATATCGTTGAAATCGATATTAAAAAACCGGCCAAAACCACCGCTGAGCGAAAAGCCAAGGAAGCTGAACGCTTGCTTGCTGCTGTGCCTGATGGTGCAGCACTTGTGGTGCTTGATGAAAACGGCAAACACCTTAAGTCTCGCGTCTTTGCCAAAAAAATAGATGATTGGCAAGCAAACGGCTACCGCAACCTCGCTTTGGTTATAGGTGGCGCGGATGGGCTTGATGCCAGTATACTCCAGAAAGCTGATCTGAAATTGGCTCTTGGCACCCTAACATGGCCGCACATGATGGTACGTGTAATGCTCGCGGAACAAATATACCGGGCATGGTCCATAAACACAGGCCATCCCTACCACAGGGATTAATAGGCGCAGCACACCTCAAGCTGCCGCAAAAAATGCTCTGGTCAACATAAAAACCTACTCTCCATGCTAAAAACTATGGCACGTTAAGCTTGTAAGCTTTAAACAAGGGTCATGAATTTCCCCTGAGCCGGTTTTTGAGTATCGGTGTTTTGAAGAAATGTGAAATATACCATGAGTGTTGAGGCCGCCACCGTGAAGAAACCCGTGATACTCTGCATCCTTGATGGGTGGGGCTACCGGGAGCAAACAACTGACAATGCCATTAAGCTTGCAAACACACCTGTGTATGACCGGCTGTGGCAGGATGTACCTCAGGCGTGGTTAAAAACAAGTGGTTTGGCCGTGGGGTTACCTGATGGCCAGATGGGTAACTCTGAAGTTGGCCATACAAACATCGGCTGCGGCAGGGTTACACTGCAGGACCTGCCCAAAATTGATGAAGCAGCCACATCAGGCGAGTTAGCAAAAAATGCTGAACTCCTAGCTTTCATTGATACGCTACAGGCATCAGGCGGCACAGCCCATATTGCGGGCCTTTTATCACCGGGCGGCGTGCACAGCCACCAGCGCCACATAGCAGCACTAGTGAACATCATAGCGAGCGCTGGCGTGCCAGTACGGGTCCATGCCTACTTAGACGGGCGCGACACACCGCCAAGGTCCGCTATGCCTTTCCTGGAGGAATTTGAAGCTGCTATCGCAGATGCCAACGACGCAGAGATAGCTACTATTACTGGCCGCTATTGGGCCATGGACCGCGACAAGCGCTGGGGCCGCGTTGAGAAGGCCTATAATGCCGCGGCTTACGGCAAAGCCGCCTACACAGCGGCATCAGCCACTGAAGCCACCAGCGACGCCTACACGCGGGATGAGAACGACGAATTTATTGAGCCCACTATCATCGGTGACTATACCGGCATGAATGACGGTGACGGGCTTATGATGGCAAACTCCCGTGCCGACCGCGCCAGAGAAATACTAACAGCTTTTGTTGACCCTACTTTTGACGGCTTCAATCGCCCTTCCCTTATTAAGTTCGCCGCACAAGCGGGTATGGTCAATTATTCCGAGGCCCACGATAAATTCTTCACGGTCTTATTCCCTGCAGACGAAACCATCAATAGCTTTGGCGAAGTGATTGCCGGTTTGGGCCTCAAGCAACTGCGCATTTCTGAAACGGAAAAATACTCCCATGTAACCTTCTTCTTCAATGGTGGCACCGAACAGCCCTTTGAAGGTGAAGACCGCATCCTTATCCCTTCCCCTGATGTTGCGACCTATGACCTCAAGCCTGAGATGTCAGCCCCTGAAGTGACAGAGCAATTGGTTGAAGCCATTGAAAGCGGCAAGTATGCAGCTATCATTGTTAACTATGCCAACCCGGATATGGTTGGTCACACAGGCGTGCTTTCAGCTGCTATTAAAGCTGTTGAAACGATAGATGATTGTATCGGGAAACTTGAAATAGCAGCCAAAAATTCTGGCGCTGCGCTTCTTGTTACAGCTGACCACGGTAATGTGGAAATGATGAAAGACGAAGCGACCGGCCAGCCGCACACAGCACACACTAATTTTGATGTGCCTGCGCTGCTTATAAACCATGACGCAGCCTTTGCTGATGGCTGCCTAGCAGACATAGCGCCTAGCTTGCTGCATATTATGGGCTTATCCCAGCCAGCGGAAATGACTGGGATGAACCTGGTAGATGAGACAGAGAAGGTACGCTCTTCTGCCTAATCTAAAAAGATATCACCAATCCGGCATTCTTTTGGCAGCGTGCTTATCAGCAGGTTTAAACGTCGCTGTTACATCAGCAGTTTCTGCTCAAGATAAACAAGAAACTGAAAAAGAGCTGCGCGCCCTTGAAGCGACCCTTGAGAAGAAAAACAAGGCCAAAAATGCGCTCGACCGAAAAGTTAACCGCGCTGAAAGTGACGCTGAAAAAATTTCAGAAGGTCTCGTTTCCGCAGCTGGTAGAATTCGCCTCTTTGAAGGCAATGCCATTCGGATCGAACGGCGCATTACAATCCTTGAGGAAGCTTCTACTGAAAAAAAAACATCCTTAGACCAACGACAGGATGAACTACTCGATCTGCTTTCCGCCCTAGAGCGCCTTGCCAAACGGCCAGCTGTTCTCGCGCTATTGCAACCGAGTGAAGCCCTAAAAACAGCACGCAGCGCCTCCCTTATGGGAGAGATCGTGCCTGAGATCAGCGTTATGGCGGACGCCCTTAAAACAGACTTGAAAACACTCACCGATCTGCAGGCAGATCTATCCGTTCAGCGCTTTGATCTGAAAAATACTTTGGCCGGATTAACCGAACATCAACTAAAACTTGCTTCACTATTAGAGAAACGAAAAGGTGAAGCATCAACATCCCGTACACGTGCTAACAATGTAGCACAGGAAATAAGGCGCTATACAGCTGATGCCAAGTCACTAAGAGAATTATTGGAGAAGTTAGCAAGAGTACCAAAAACAGTCATAAAACCAACACCCGAGCGCGCTACTTTGCCTGATACTGGCTTCAGAACATATAGTCGCCCTATTGCTGAGCTAAAAGGATCATTACCGCAGCCTGCGATTGGCAGAATTGTTTCGCGCTTTGGCGATAAAGAAACCGCAGGAACAGCACGCGGCATTAAAATACGAACACGGGCCAACGCACAAGTTGTTGCGCCGTTTGATGGGCAAATTGTATTTGCAGGGCCATTTCGGGACTATGGCCAATTGCTGATCATTGAACATGGTGGCGGATACTATAGCTTGATGGCAGGTTTTGGCAGTTTGCATAGCGCTGTGGGGCAGTGGGTTTTAACTGGTGAGCCAGTTGGCATAATGACTGCATCAGTAGATAACAGGGACTTATATGTGGAAATGCGCAGGCGAGGTAAAGCCATAAACCCTGAACCTTGGTTACAAAAACAAATTGCGCAGATAAACTGATAAATACCCCATCGATACTGATTTGCCCCGTGGGCAGTGTACAAAGACTAGACAAAGAAGCCAAAGTAGAAAGGTTCAGTAAATGCAGAAACTCAAAACAGGTTTGCTTATCGCGCTCATGATGTTTGCGCCCCTAGCCGCAGTAGAGGCTGCAAAACCAAAGGCCGACCAAGAAGAGTTTTATGAGCAGCTAGACTTGTTGATGCGCATTTTTGAACGCGTGCGTTCAGAGTATGTTGATGAAGTAGATGATAAAGAGGTTATCGAAGCCGCCATACAAGGCATGCTGCGCTCCCTTGATCCGCATTCAACGTATATGAACCCGGACATTTACCAACAGATCAGTGTGCAGATGAAAGGCGAATATGGCGGCCTAGGCATTGAAGTGCAGCTGGAAAATGGCATTGTAAAAGTAGTTTCCCCAATTGATGATACACCCGCTGCGGAAGCAGATATTCGTGGAGGTGACTTGATCACCCATATTAACGGCAAAGCAATTATTGGCAAAACGCTTACTGAAGCGGTGAAAGTAATGCGAGGCCCTGTGGGATCAACAATCACGATCACCATCGTGCGCAAAGATGAGCCTGCCCCTTTTGATGTAGATATCGTACGTGAAAAAATACTCGTGCGCTCAGTAAGACACCACATTGAAGACGACACTATTGGCTATATCCGTGTGACCACTTTCAACATGCAGTCAGGCGAAGGGGTTGAAAAGGCGATCAAGTCCATCAGAGACCAATTAGGTGATGACTTAGATGGTGTCATTCTGGATTTACGTAACAACCCCGGGGGGTTGCTTGATGAAGCCATTCGCATTTCAGATGCGTTCCTTGACCGGGGAGAGATCGTTTCCACCCGTGGTCGCCGCCGACAGAATAATAACCGGTGGTACGCAACTGAAGGCGATATGCTAGATGGCTTGCCTATTGTCGTTCTCACCAACGCCTATACAGCCTCTGCATCTGAAATTGTTGCCGGTGCGTTGCAAGACCATCGCCGTGCTGTGGTTCTAGGTGATACTACATTT
>JAESTR010000188.1 GCA_016763495.1 Kordiimonadaceae bacterium | reverse complement strand
GACCGGCGCTTGTCTTCTTTTGAGAATTTTCTGGCGATGCGTCCGGTGTCTAGCAATTTGTTAACGGCGCGGGAAACAGCGACTTTGTCCATCTCGGTACGTTTGGCAACTTGGCCGGCTGACAAGCCGCGTTCTTCGCCCAGTACTGCCATAACGCGCCATTCCTGCACGCTTAATTGGAACTGTACTTCATATTGCTCAGCAATGGCTTGGCTCACGCGGTTGGAGAGTATGGACAGCCGGTAAGGCAAGAAATTGCGCAGGCATAATTTAACTGTAGCATCTTCACTCGTGTCAGTTTCGCGTTCAATATTTGTCATATTAATAAACCATACTTGCATTTAGTTTCGTTTGTAACTATTATAGTAACAGATGAAACTAAGCGACACAATGTTGCTTCTGTTTCCCATTCATATAGATGATTAACGGAGTTGTGAAGCGTGGCTGATCTTTTTGAAAACCCAATGGGACTATGCGGATTTGAATTTGTAGAGTTTACAGCGCCTGAAAAAGGCCTGCTGGAGCCAATTTTTGAAGGTATGGGTTTCACAGAAATTGCCGAACACAGGTCAAAAGATGTGACCGTTTGGCGGCAAGGTGACATTAATTTTATCGCGAACTACGAGAAAGGCTGCCACGCTGGTTATTATGCTGAAGAGCACGGGCCGTCTGCCTGCGGGATGGCGTTTCGGGTGAAAGACTCTCACCTAGCTTACTCGCGCGCGCTGGAATTAGGGGCTCAACCCATGGATATGCCAACGGGCCCCATGGAATTGCGCCTGCCTGCTATTAAAGGCATTGGCGGCGCTGCGCTGTACCTGATTGACCGTATTGGCGAAGGCAACACTATTTATGATATCGACTTTGAATATTATGAAGGTGTTGACCGCCATCCAGTTGGTTTTGGCTTTAATGTTATCGACCACCTAACACACAATGTGTATGGCGGGCGCATGGACTATTGGGCGAGTTTTTACGAGCGTTTCTTTAACTTCAGGGAAATTCGCTACTTTGACATTAAAGGCGAATATACTGGCCTTGTGTCGCGTGCGCTTTCAGCCCCCGATGGTTTGATCCGCATTCCGCTGAATGAAGAAGGCGCTGGGGGTCGGGGCCAAATAGATGAATACCTGCGTGAGTATAACGGGGAAGGCATTCAGCACATTGCTTTTTCATGTGATGACTTGCTGGTTTGTTATGACAGGCTGAAAGCAAACGGTGTTACTTTCATGCCTGCGCCGCCTTCCACATATTATGAAATGCTAGAAGAGCGCTTGCCGGGCCACGGCGAGCCTGCCGATGAATTACAAATGCGCGGTATATTGCTTGACGGCTCCACCGAAGACGGCGATCCGCGTTTGCTGTTGCAGATATTCTCGCAAAAAGCCGTAGGGCCGGTTTTCTTTGAGTTTATCCAGCGCAAAAAAGATGAAGGCTTTGGCGAAGGTAACTTTAAAGCCTTGTTTATGTCGATCGAGCGAGAGCAGATTAACCAAGGCAAATTCAAAACGGATGACAAGGCTGAAAAGTAAAAGGCAGGGTTAGGGTTGAAGGATACTATTATGGATATTAAACGCATTCATCATGTGGCGTACCGGTGTAAAGACGCAAAAGAAACTGTGGAATTTTACCAGAAAAATCTGGATATGGAATTCCAGCTGGCTATTGCAGAAGACCATGTGCCTTCAACCGGTGCCTATGACCCTTATATCCATCTGTTTATGGATGCGGGTAATGGTAATGTGTTGGCGTTTTTTGAACTGCCTGAACAGCCTGAAATGGGGCGTGACCAGCAAACACCAGAATGGGTGCAGCATATCGCGTTTGAAGTTGAGAGTATGGAAACGTTGCTTGCAGCCAAAGAAAAGCTGGAAGCTAACGGCATTGATGTGCTGGGCCCGACAGACCACACGATTTTTCAATCAATATACTTTTTTGACCCAAGTGGGCACCGGCTTGAACTTGCCGTGAACACCCACAAGCCCGGTATGCTTGAGGAATTAAAGCGTGTTGCCCCTGATATGCTGGAAGAATGGTCTCGCACTAAAAAGGCGCCGAAACACGCTGACTGGCTGCACGGCAAAGGCGACTTTAAACCCGCGGGCTAACAACGCTGGCAAGCTACCCGATTTTAAGAAATTACTCTAAGGACAATGAAACATGAAACTAGCATCCCTTAAAAATGGTCGTGACGGTAGCCTGATAGTCGTATCCCGTGATTTATCGCGCATGGTTAGTGCGGGCGTTATTGCCAGCACAATGCAGGCAGCTATTGATGACTGGGCCAATATAGCACCAGAATTGCAAACTCTTTATGCTGCCTTGAACGCGGACACTGCTATGGGGCAAGCTTTTGATGAAACAGCGTGTGCCTCCCCACTGCCGCGCGCTTACCAGTGGGCGGACGGCTCCGCGTTTGTGAACCATGTTGAACTGGTTCGCAAAGCGCGCGGTGCTGAAATGTCTGCAAGCTTTTGGACAGAGCCTTTGATGTACCAAGGCGGTTCAGACACTTTCCTTGGCCCGAGGGAGGATATTGTTTTCCCTAAAACTGAAGGCTGGGGTGTGGACTTTGAAGGTGAAGTCGCTGTTATCACTGATGACGTGCCATTTGGCACCACGGCTGATAATGCTGGCGACCATATCAAGTTGCTAATGTTGGTGAATGATGTGTCTCTGCGCGGATTGATCCCGCCGGAACTTGCCAAAGGATTTGGCTTTTTTCAGTCAAAACCATCCAGTGCTTTCAGTCCGGTATGTGTAACGCCGGATGAACTGGGTGAGGCGTGGGTTGGTAACAAGCTGCATTTACCGCTGGTGTCACACTTGAACGGTGATTTGTTTGGTAAGCCGCATGCTGGCACCGACATGACCTTTGATTTCTCACAACTTGTGGCTCACGCGGCTAAAACACGCCCGCTTGGTGCAGGGGCCATTGTTGGCTCAGGCACTGTGTCGAACAAATTGGACGGTGGGCCGGGTAAAGCGGTTGCTGACGGCGGCGTTGGCTATGCGTGCATCGCAGAAGTTCGCACCATTGAAACCATATTAGACGGTGCGGCCAAAACACCTTTCATGACATTCGGAGACAAAATTCGCATTGAGATGTTTGACAAAGACGGTGATTCCATCTTTGGTGCTATCGAACAAACTGTCGTACAAGGTTAATCTTTCCGGTAAATACTTGGGGTACTATGATGCGTAAATTATATAGCTATTTTAGGTCTTCGGCAGCATACAGGGTGCGCGTAGCGCTCGCCGTTAAGGGACTTGAATATGACTATTGTGCTATAAACTTGCTGCCAAGTGTTTCAGGCCATAAACAG
Organism: Kordiimonadaceae bacterium; assembly: GCA_016763495.1. Next base: position 620 of record JAESTR010000188.1, on the reverse strand, counting down.
CTTGATTACCTTGCGCTGAACCCGCAAGGCAGAGTGCCGTTTTTAATCGATGGTGATGTGCAACTTTCTCAGTCCCCTGCGATTTTGGAATATCTGGAAGAGCAGTACCCGGAAACACCGTTATTACCGGAAAATACGGCAGATCGTGCTTATGTTCGGCAACTGATGAATATTGTGGCGTGCGACATCCATCCGTTGCAAAATTCGTCGGTACAAGGCAGCTTGAAGCGGGACTACGGCCTTGATGCAGACGATGTTGGGCGCTGGAATATCCGCTGGATAAGCGAAGGCTTTAAGGCGTTGGAAGCTGTATTGTCATCTAGCCAACACACGGGCACTTACTGTTTTGGTGACGTGCTGACATTAGCAGATGTGTGCCTCATTCCTCAGATGAATAATGGCAGGCGTTATGACGTGCCGATGGAGGAATTCCCTACGTTGGTACGTATAGATGCCGCCTGTAGCGAGCTTGCGCCCTTCATAAAGGCCGCGCCGAAAAATCAGCCCGACGCGCCTTAATGCCTTACGCTTAAAGTCAGGAATTCTGGTACTGTCAGGACTTCAAGCTGAGCGCTGCTTGTTCAGCTTTTGCAATGATGTCTTCAGCCATTTTATTTGCG
>JAESTR010000187.1 GCA_016763495.1 Kordiimonadaceae bacterium | reverse complement strand
TCACCAGTGTGTAATTTACGCCCAACAACAGGTCGCTATCTGCGCGGTCAATGAAGCCGTATCTGAAACCATCTATCAAATAGAAGAAGGGGTTTAGGCTTGAAAATATCTGCCAGCCTTCGCTCAATCTCTCGATAGAATAGAATGTACCGGAAAGCAGGCTTAAAGGCGCAATGACAAAATTGGTGATGGCTGCTGAGTGGTCGAACTTTTCGGCCCAAATACCTGTTAATACACCGATGAGGGATAGCATGGTGCTTGCGGCAAAAGCAAAATAGAGAATAGCCCAAACATGATGCACTGCAATTGTAGTGCCGGGCATAAGCACAAAAGCTAGGGTAACAGACATTCCAACCACAATACCCCGTGTGATGCCGCCGAGGGTATACCCAATAGTGAGCTCAAGTGCAGACAGAGGTGGCATCAAGCTATCAACAATGGTGCCTTGTACTTTGGCAATTAAAATAGATGAGCTTGTGTTGGCGAAAGCATTTTGCAATATCGCCATAAGAATAAGTCCTGGCGCAAGGAATTGCGCATAGGGCATATCTGCCACCATGCGGTCCCGGCCACCAAGTGCCAGAGAGAAGATCACCATGAATAAAATAGTGGTCACTGCAGGGGCCAATAATGTCTGGGTCCAGACCTTCATGAATCGGAGCGACTCGCGCCGATACAGAGTCCCCAACCCTACCCAATTTACCCGTCCAATGGTCCTTGAACCCAATTCACTATAGCTATTTTGCACTTCTAACGGCACGAATCGTTCCTTTTTTTACCTTAGACCTACATATGAGGTCATAAGGGGCCTTGGCAAGAGGGTACACACAAGGATATAAGCAACTTTAATTCGTGTGGCAGGATATTTTTTTTAGCTGCAGATAATTAAGGGAATAGATATGGCCTGGACGGAAGATCGAATTGCGACACTCAGGAAGCTCTGGGATGATGGTCTAAGTGCTAGTCAAATAGCTAAAGAGCTTGCTGAAGGTGTCACTCGTAATGCCGTTATTGGTAAAGCCCACAGGCTAGGCCTGAAGTCGCGCCCGTCTCCTGTTAAAATTGACAGTGATAAAAAACGTGCTGCGCCCAAACGTGTTCCCAAGAAAGCTGGTAAGAAGCTGGTATCGCTCTTGGACCTCACGGACCGTATGTGCAAATGGCCAATTGGTCACCCTGGGGACAGTGATTTCCATTTCTGTGGTAAATCATCAGAGGCTGGCATGCCGTATTGCGCGCCGCACTGTGCTGAAGCGTATCAAGCGCAGCCGCCACGCCGTGATCGTAGGCCAGCGCGCCCACCAATTATGTAAGCTGATTATGGGTTCAATTCACAAAGCTACATTTGTGAGTTTATCTGATCACGAAAATACTATCTTATAGCGCTTGCTCCTTTAGAGGCAGGCGCTAAATATATGTGTAACTAAATAATCTGACTGTCAGGGAGGAAGAAAATGAAAAAAGCACAGATCATTAAAGGAATGGCTATTGCTGCACTTGTCGCGGGTATGCTTAGTCCTGTAGCGGCGCATTCGTCGGAAAAGAAAAAGCGGTTTGTTGAATCGCAATATCGTCATGACGTGATGGAGCATTTCAGTTATGGCTTCAAGCAAGTTGGTCTTATTATGAAAGGCCAAGCGGGCGAGAAAAAGCATCTAGCGGCGATTGCTACCATTATGGCAGCTGCAGCACCTGTTGCGCGCGATGCTTTTGTAAAAGACACACGCGGCACGGAAGGTCACACGGAAGCCAAAGATAAAATTTGGGACAATTGGGCAGACTTTTCATCGCGTATGGATAAATTTGTAGCTGATACAGCGGCTTTTGATGTGGCGGCTAAAACCGGCGATATGGCGCAAATTGGACCAGCGATGAAAAAAGTTGGCGGTAGTTGTAAAAGCTGTCATGACGAATATAAAGACTAAGCTCTGCTAGTTCAGCGCGACTATAGATATCAAATATAAGGTATCAGCGAAAAAGGGCTCTTTAGGCTCCTTTTTTTGTGCATGCTATATTTAGAATATTAGATAATAGGACAGGCCGCCGACAGGAAGTAGCAGAAAAAGCGCAAGCAGGCTGGACCGAAACTTAAGAGGTTTCTCACCGAGTGTTTCACGTAGCATGTGCCCACTGATCATTGGCATGATCAAGTTGGTCTTTTTCACTAGGTGATATAGCAAAACCATAGTGATATGCAGGCTCACCAAACCGATTAGGAACAAGCCCAATATTTCGTGGATATCTGTTATGTCACCAGCAAGGTCGCCTACCCGGTAAGCCAGCGGCCCCTCAAAAAACATGCTGTCAGAACCGAATAAGCCTATAATGGCCTGTGCCAACAAAATCACCAGCATGAGCATCACAGAATAACCCCCTAGAGGGTTATGCCCGATGGGGCTTTTACTTTGTTTTTTCCGCATTGTTTTGAGGTAGGCCAACGCAGCCAAGGGTGATTTAATAAACGTTGTGAAGCGAGCCGTGTCACTGCCGACCAAGCCCCAGACGATGCGCCAGCTAACCAGTACAATAACAGTAAAGCCTGACCAAATGTGCATGGTGGCGTATATGCCGAATTTATCCTGAAACGCAGAATAGGTAGAAAGGCAAAAAGCAATCACAAGCAGCCAATGAAAAAGCCGGATGGGTAAATCCCACACTTTAATTCTAGCGCGGGTATCTTTTTGTGTGTGGTGGTTATCATCCATGTAGCAGCTCCCTGACGGCTTTTGTAATGTCGCCGGTCGCAGGCAGCCAATCACTTTCCAGTGACGGTGCATAAGGTACAGGTGTGTGTGGCGGCGTAATTTTTATAGGGGCAGCCTTAAAGTGTTGGAAGGCGCTTCGGGCCATTTCTGCGATCACCATATCGGCAAAACCGCCGTAGGCTGCGCCTTCATCTACGACAATCAGGCGGCCGGTTTTCTGTAGGCTGGTTGTTATCAAATCAGTGTCGAGTGGCGCAATGCTTCTGGGGTCAATGACTTCAACTTTGATACCTTCACCAGCTAGCTCTTGAGCTGCTTTGCTTGCTACAGGTACCATGGCGGATACAGCGACTATAGTTACCGCATCGCCTTCGAGTACAATTTTACCTTGGCCGAGTGGTACGGCTGGTAGGCTGGCATCCACTTCGCTTTCTGCATCATACAGGCCTTTATGCTCTAGCATCACCACCGGGTTAGGGTCAGCGAGCGCACTTTTCAGCAAGCCGGCTGCATCTGCGGCGTTTGAGGGGCACACAACACGAAGGCCGGGGATGCTGGCCAACAATCCGTGCAGGGACTGGCTGTGCATCGCGCCGGAGCTGTCACCCGCGCCCATACTTGTGCGGATAACAAGGGGCAAACTAACTTGCCCATCCGATAAGAACCTCATTTTGGCTGCTTGGTTTAATATCTGGTCAAAACATACGCCCATAAAGTCACAAAACATTACTTCTACTACGGGTTTTAGGCCTGATGCCGCTGCGCCGATGGCCATTCCCATAAAGGCGGTTTCTGAAATGGGCGTGTCGATGACTCTGCTTTTGCCAAACTGTGCGGCTAGTCCTGAGGTAACACCAAAAGCGCCGCCAAGTGCATCGCCGCCTTCTGTGCCTGCGCCGCCGACAATGTCTTCGCCTATTATAATGACAGTCTCGTCTGCGGCCATCATTTGGTGGAGGGCCAGATTAAGCGCTTTGCTGATTGAGAGTTTACTCACTGGGCAACTCCCAACTGTTCGCGCCACTTTCCAAGCACCTCATTTCCGGGTGGGGGGGACTGGAGCGCTTTTGTAACGACTTTATCCATTTCAGTAGCAGCTTGTTGTTGTAGAATCGTTACATCGAGTCTCTGTGATTGGGAAAGGGATTCTACGTGAGATTCTAAATGGACTTCTAACTGCGCAAGTGGATCACCGTTGCCAGCATCTTCGTCGCTATTATCGCCGTGATAATGCCCGCTCATACGGGGTACAAAGGCTTCTATAAACATGGGCAGTTTGGAAAAGCGCACTTGCTCTACTGCACTTGATATTTGTTCGATTTGCAAAGCAATATCGTCCCGGCTGATAGCAGTGCTGTTAAGGCCAAATGCTTTTGCGCGCTCAGCCAAGCTGATCCCGCCAGAGGCGTAGCCGGAGGATGTGCTGTACGCATGCCCATTATTTTCAAGGACAAACAGTAAAGGCAGGGACAGTGCCACGGCCAAATTCATGGTTTCTAGCACAGCGCCTTGGTTCGCGGCGCCATCCCCAAAAAACGCGACAGTAATGCCGCCGCTGTTTAGGGTTTTTGAGCTAAGGGCTGCACCTGCCGCAAGCGGTACCTGCGCGCCAACAATGCCATTGCTGGCCATGCGCTGTTCTGGTGCAAGTAAATGCTGTGTGCCGCCGAGGCCGTTTGAAAGCCCGCCTTCGCGGCCTAAAATCTCGGCGGCTAATTTGTAAGGGTCCACGCCAGAGGCCAAAGCTAAACCGTGGCTGCGGTGGGAACCATGTACAGAATCGATTTTGTTGTCGAGCGCGCCACAAATAGCGACTTGTAGTACTTCTGCACCCAAGCACAAATGCACCAATCCCGGCGCTTCGCCGGCATCTGAAGCGCGGCCAATGGCTTGCTCAAATGCGCGTATTCGGAGGGCGCTGCTATATAGAGCGTGCAGTTTTTGTAGCATGATCTTTCAACTTCAATTCGGGCACTCAAGGAACTCTCCCTACGGATAGAGCATTTTCTGACGGATATCTGCAAAAAAAACTATGTTTACCGGGTTAAATACGCCATAAGGCGCGCAAACGGGTTGACTCTCCAGACACACTTCCCATATTAAACATGACTGATTTACTCATGTATTAAATTGAGTGTAAGGCCATTAGGAAAAAAACCTGTGTTGAAGCTGACAAAATTAGCTGACTATGCTGTTATTTTGATGTGTGAAATGGTGCGCTGCGACCGGTTGGTTTGCGCGCAAGATCTCGCCACCAGTACAGGGGTTCCTACGCCTACAGTTTCCAAAATACTGAACATATTGACCCGCGGAAAGTTAACTGAAAGCCATCGTGGTCTTAAAGGCGGCTTTGCCCTCGCTCGTGAAGCAGGGGAAATATCAGTTTCTGAGATTGTGGAAGTGATAGACGGCCCCATTGCCTTAACTATCTGTACTGACGGCGGGGTTTGTGAATGCGAAGCCAGCGGGTGCAGCTTGCGCCCAAGGTGGCAGGTTATCAATAATGCCGTTAAAGGCGCGCTGGATGACGTGAAGCTGTCTACTTTGGTTGCGCCAATGTTTCCGGGCTTGGAAATACCAAAAGAAGACCCAAAAATAGTGCGCGCGGATGCCCGGTAATGGCGATGCAAGTAAAAATGAAGTTACGTGTTTTAAGTATGATTAGAGGAACCATTTAAATGGTGGCCACAGCTGAAACAAAACAACACATCGAGGATATGTCCGGCGAATATAAGTACGGGTTTACCACTGATGTTGAAATGGACATGGCGCCAAAAGGCCTGTCCGAAGATATCGTACGGTTTATTTCTGCCAAGAAGGAAGAGCCTGAATGGTTGCTTGAATGGCGTCTGAAAGCGTACCGGTCATGGTTGAAAATGGCAGAGCCTGATTGGGCCAAAATTAACTACCCAAAAATTGACTATAATGACATGTATTTTTTTGCGGCTCCTAAAAGCATGGACAAGCCAAAGAGCCTTGATGAAGTTGATCCTGAGCTGTTGCGAACCTATGAAAAACTGGGTATTCCACTGCGTGAGCAAGCAGTGCTTGCTGGTGTAGAAGGCGCGCCAAGAGTGGCCGTTGATGCTGTGTTTGATAGCGTGTCGGTAGCGACGACTTTTCGGGAAGAGCTTAAAAAATCAGGCGTGATTTTCATGTCATTCTCTGAGGCTGTGCATGAGCACCCTGAGCTGATTAAAAAGTACTTGGGCAGTGTTGTGCCGCAGCGGGATAATTATTTCGCGGCGCTTAACTGTGCAGTCTTTTCAGATGGCACGTTTGTTTACATCCCTAAAGGCGTTCGTTGCCCAATGGAGCTCAGCACGTATTTCCGTATAAACGCTGAAAATACCGGCCAGTTTGAGCGCACGCTGATTGTAGCTGACGAAGGGGCTTATGTTTCTTACTTGGAAGGCTGCACAGCCCCAATGCGAGACGAAAACCAATTGCATGCTGCCGTGGTGGAGCTTATTCTACTGGATGATGCTGAAATCAAATATTCGACTGTGCAAAACTGGTACCCCGGCGACAAAGAAGGCAAAGGCGGTATCTATAATTTTGTGACGAAACGCGCTTTGTGTAAAGGCAAGAACTCGAAGGTGTCATGGACACAAGTTGAAACCGGGTCTGCTGTTACATGGAAATATCCGAGCTGCGTATTGTCTGGGGACAATTCCGTAGGTGAGTTCTACTCGGTTGCTGTAACCAATAATTACCAGCAAGCGGATACGGGCACCAAGATGATCCATATCGGAAAAAACACCCGGTCGCGGATTATCTCCAAAGGGATTTCAGCGGGTAAATCCCAGAATACATATCGGGGCCTTGTGAAGATATTACCCGGCGCTGATGGCGTGCGGAATTATACACAGTGTGATTCGCTCCTGATTTCATCTGAATCCGGCGCCCATACAGTGCCATATATTGAAGTGAAAAACCCCACGGCTCAAGTTGAGCATGAGGCGACCACTTCAAAAATATCTGAAGATCAATTATTTTACTGCCGTGCACGCGGTTTAGGCGAAGAAGAAGCTGTCGCCATGATCGTTAACGGTTTTTGCAGAGATGTTATGCAACACTTGCCAATGGAATTTGCCGTGGAAGCTCAAAAGCTTCTGGGTATTTCGCTGGAAGGCAGTGTGGGCTGAGTTAGGTTTAAAAAAATGCTTAAAGTAAACGACTTAAAAGTAAGTGTAGACGGGAATGCCATCCTGAAAGGTGTTGACCTTGAAGTGAAGGCTGGCGAAGTGCATGCCATTATGGGCTTGAACGGTGCGGGCAAGTCAACACTGGCTAATACAATTGCCGGGCGGGCTGATTATGAAGTCACGTCAGGCACTGTGACTTTTCAAGGTAAAGATCTTCTTGCTTTGGAGCCGCATGAGCGGGTGGGCGAAGGCCTGTTCCTTGGTTTCCAGTACCCGATTGAAATCCCTGGTGTATCCAACCTGAATTTCATGCGCACAGCCCTAAACAGTGTGCGTAACTACCGCGG
>JAESTR010000186.1 GCA_016763495.1 Kordiimonadaceae bacterium | reverse complement strand
TTTGTGCTGTTTTTTTGTGTTATGACTATATTTAACCAGCGTTTATGCGCTGTATAAGGAAACGACAAGTGACCGCCACAGCCTATAAAGCATCAGTGTTTCATATGATCGACGACCCTACCGTCGTCGGTATTGCAGATAGCCATGAGTTTTTCGTAGACGGCATGCTGCTTGTTGAAGACGGCACCATAAAAGCTGTGGGCAACCGAGCAGATATTGAACCAACTTTGCCAGCAGGCACACACGTCATTGACCATAGCGGCAATATGATTGTGCCCGGTTTTATCGACACCCACATTCATTTTCCTCAAGTGGATATGATTGCCTCTTTTGGCGACCAACTATTGGACTGGCTGAACAATTACACTTTTCCAGAAGAGGCAAAGTTTGTTGATCCGGCACACGCCCATGAATGCGCTGAGTTTTTCATCAAAGAACTGCTCCGTAACGGTACCACAACAGCGCTGGTGTACGGCACCGCGCACAAACAATCAGCTGATGCCTTATTTGAAAGCGCCTACAAAAGGAACATGCGCCTAGTAGCAGGCAAAGCCTTGATGGATAGGAATGTGCCTGAAGAGGTTCGAGATACAGCTGAAAGCGGGGACAAGGACAGTAGAGACCTCATCGCCAAGTGGCACGGCAAAGGGCGGCTTGGCTATGCTGTGACGCCGCGCTTCGCTCCGGCATGCTCTGATGAACAAATGACGCTGGCAGGTAAAATACTTGAGGATTTTCCTGATGTCTTGATGCACACGCATCTGTCTGAAAATATCTCGGAAATTGACTGGGTGCAGGGCCTTTACCCAAAAAGTAAAGATTACTTGGATGTGTATGCTCAGTTTGGCTTGCTCACCAACCGCTCTGTATTTGCGCACTGTGTACATATGCAAGGGGATGAATTTCAGCGACTTGCAGAGGCAGATGCCGCAGTGGCCTTTTGCCCAACATCAAACCTGTTTTTAGGCAGCGGCTTGTTTCACCTCAAAGAAGCAGAAAAATACGGTGTGCGTGTTGGCCTCGGAACAGATATCGGTGCAGGCACCAGTTTCTCACTACTGCAAACAATGAATGAAGCTTATAAAGTCACACATTTAAAAGGTGATAAGCTTAATCCTTTCAAGTCTTTCTATCTGGCTACGCTTGGCGGCGCAAATACATTAAACATGGCTGATAAAGTTGGCAGTTTCAACAAGGGCAAAGAAGCAGATTTCATTGTGCTCGGCTTTTCATCCACACCTCTATTAGAACGCCGATTGAAAAACTGCAAAACCCTCGATGAAACTCTATTTGTGCTTTCCATGCTTGGGGATGACCGCACTATCAGCCATACATATGTTGCAGGAGCCCAGCAGCATACAACCCAAGGCTAACTTATCGGCCACTTTGCCCTAGAACCCTCCAGTTGCAATGTGCCTTGGAAAGCTAACTTTCGGCCCTCATTCATTCGCAAAGTGGGGATATGCCCATTAGGGCGGCTAGCGAAAGTAATATTATAAGAATCCGTTGTACATAATGCACGTTTTAATAGAATTTCTCGCGCATTAACCATACGGACCCGCCTAGGTCGTCACATATTTGGACCATTCTGTGCCAAATATGCACCCCTCAGGACTTAAAATGCAGCTAAAGCGGGCTCTGGCGTTATTTTTAACCTGCATTAATTGACAGATCCGCAGGGTGCTTTAAAAACATAGGTGACAGATGGCAAGGATGAATTTACTCGACCCCCAATCGTGCACCTTGTCATTCGTTGGGATCGGGGAGCGCTTTCGAGCTGCTCCCCGTTTTCCGTTTTAGGGCTTCTTTATATTCCTTTAAAAACAGCCCGTCGGAGGCTTCATTTACCAAACTAAACATCTAAAATACAACCTATAGTTGGTATTTGTTACCTGATTTTCAACAGAGTTGTCGCAATGGTTTTACGGATCATCACAGTGGCTTTTTCTTCGCTCCATTTTCGGTCTTTAATAAATAAATCCCACATTTGAACCGAGCTAATGCCCCAGACAAAATCAGCGGCATCTTCAATTGTCCAACCGTCAGCAAGTGCGCCATCAGCGGCAATAGTTTCAATGAGCCTCAAGTGAAAATCTCGCAAATCCTCCATTCGATCTATCCACGCACCGGCAGCATCCGGGTCACTCGCCCGAAGGCTGATAAGGTCTTTTGCGACCGGGTGTATTTTAGGCACAAATTCATACCAAGCACGCAGGCAAGCATCCAATCGCTTAGTGGGGTCCAGCTCTAATATCGCCCTTTCCACCCCACCCCAAATATCAAACCTGTCATCAGCACGACGTACAAGTGCAATCAACAACCCACCCCGACTGCCGAAATGCACATAGATAGACTGGCGGGTCATGCCTACCGCTGCCGCTATTTTGGCCATGGAAACAGACGCGCCTTGAATGGCTATCAGATCCCATGCTGCATCTAATATTTCTTCCCGGCTGCGTTCAGACTTCGTGTTGTTACGTTTTTTAGCTACTAAATTTGACATATGTAAAAAAACACCATATTTGACATATGTCAAATTTAAGGAGTCGCACAATGATAGTCAATCAAAACAAAGAAAAACTCATTACCAAACTAGCTGACTGGTATGGGGACGGAAGTAACGGAACAGCCCCGACTGTAGTGCAATGGGCCCATATTCTTGAGCGGCCCACAGACGCGCCCATCACGCTGGTAAATTTCTTCAAATTGCGGGAAATCGCCGTTTATACAGAAGGCTCAGCGCATGCTGCTGATCCAGGAACAGGTCAAGATGCGTTCAACCGATACGCACAAATAAGTATGCCGACACTCCAAAAAATTGGCGGAAGCTTTTTATCCCTCGGTGCATTTGAGCATGGCTTTATCGGCGGGAATGAAGACTGGGATATCATCGCGATCGCACACTACCCCAATAGTGCTGCCCTAATTGCCTTGTATGAAGATGAAGCATACTGCAAAGCCTTCACCCACCGCACGGCTGCATTAGCACACCAAAAAGTAAGTGTGGGCACTGGCCAATAATAAACCCGAGCTAGATATTCAGCGCATGCCTCCGGGGATAGCTATACGCTCATGATGCTTTGTCATTATTGCATCATAAGCACCCGAGACCCTCAGCCTCTTTAGCGCTGCATTAAAGCGGTCACATGTCTCTTGCTCGTAAAAACGCGCTGAAAATAGCGATGGCTTCAATATAGTATGAATGCGAAGTTCTGCGTACATACCTGTCCGATCAAAATGCTCACGCTGCGCCAACCGCAGAATCCATTCATCCCCGATGGCCACATCAAACCGGCGTTTATATATCAGTTCCACATGCGTCGTTTGAAAATCACCTTCAAAATACTGAGGGCTTTTGCCAACAGCCTCCCCATAATCCGGATGCAAACCACCCTTTGCCCCAACAAACGCCACGACAGTACGGTTATGTAAATCACTTAGTTTTGAAATACGGAAATTATTGGACGCCAAACTAATGCCCACATTCGTATGGGCCATATACCAGTCTGTTGCGCAGCCAGCAGTTTTATTAGTCGCAGACTGCGTCAACACACCATCCACACGGCCGCGTACAAAGGAAGGTAACATACGTACATGCGGCATCTGCTCAAATTTAACAGGAATATTAGCCTCAGCAAAAATTGCTGACACGATATCTATTTCAATACCGCCAACAGCACCGGCATTCACGTAAGGTGGAATACTTTGCCGCGTAGCAAGTGTAACCAGTTCTTCTGCCGCCAATGACCAACTCGGTGTTAACAGCATCATGGTTAACAAAAAGATTCTCAAGAAACACCCATATTGCATTCAAAAATTGCTTATAATTTCAGTGTAAACCACTGTTTTTACGATATAATTACAATAAGGATCAAGTCAAACCCCAATTGACAAGAACAGACACTAAAGCAGCTTTCTTAATTTTTAATTACTCTATTCATGGGAGGAACGAACGTATCAGTGATTTCATCCAAACAGGTCCGCTAAAGCTAGATCTGAATTACTATTTGTGCCGCATGCGGAAGCTCATATTCCTCCAAATTTTCGCCTCCGCCTTTTCTGTCTATAACAAGAAAGTCGGTTGTCTTACCTAGCGCCAACGAAAAATGGTGCCAAACCCCTTTATGATAATTTACACCTTGATTTGGCTGCGCAAGGAACACGCGGATTTTCTGTAAATCTAGCTCACCAGCTTCAGCCACTACGACCAAATAAGGGTTTTCGCACCCGAGAGGTAAAAAAGACTGGCTGCCGAGTGGGTGCCGTTCCATCAATTTTATAATGATCGGCTGCGACAAGGGGTGTGAGCGAAAAATGTTGACACACGGGCTACCGCCCTCATCCGCCACGTCCACTTTCATCATGTCATGATAACGGGTAGTATTGCCGTAATTGATCGTGAACTGATTTTCATGGTCCAACGTTGCAATCACGTCCCCGTAAGGCGCAAAGGCTTCCGCTGTTAACGGCTCAGCTTTCAACGTACGAACCATCTTATTGTCCCTTCGCCCCGTCTCTGATCCACTGCCCTAAAATGGCACGGTCAGTGTCCGTCATTTCTGTTTCATTGCCAAGTGGCATGATATCAGATTTTACTGCTTGCTCCAATATACGCGGCGCGGCGTTCTGGATTTCAGCTACAGTATCAAATTTCACACCGCCGGGCGCTGCATCAAAGGCCTCATGTGTTGGCTTGGCAGAATGGCAACTGGTGCAATGCGTATCGATGATCACTTGAACTTGGGCAAACGAGCTATCCACATCACCAAATGCCGCCCGCTTTCGCGCGTCCATGTCCGCTGCAAAGAACATTATGCCCACCAATAACGCGATAGCAGCAACAGGTAGTGCCGGTGTCGCCGTGCCTTTGTGCCGCATATTGAAATGATGCCGCACCATCACACCCACTAGGGCAAGGCCCGCTAGCACAAGCCAGTTATACGGGTTTGAAAATGTCATCGGATAATGGTTACTGATCATCATCAACAGCACCGGCAGGGTCATATAATTATTATGCAATGAGCGCTGTTTGCCTATTTGCCCCAATTTTGGGTCTGGCTCTTCCCCCGCAATAAGCGATGCGACCACTTTTTTCTGGTTTGGGATAATGATCATAAACACATTGAATGCCATGGCGGTACCAGCGATGGCACCCACATGCAAAAAGGCCGCACGGTCAGAGAATATTTTAGTTAGCGCATACGCCGCTGCGGTAAGTATAAGAAACCACACAATCCCGAGGGTTTTGTTGTTTTTACTAAGCGGACTGCGGCATAAGCCGTCATAAATAATCCAGCCGCCAAAGATAAACCCAAGACTAACCCCAATTGCTTGCCACTGACTGAAAGCAATTTTGGCTTTGTCGATAAGAAACAATTCAGCACCGTAATAATACACCAGAGACAGCAGCGCAAAACCGCTCATCCATGTGAAATACGCTTCCCACTTGAACCAATGTAGGTTGTCCGGCATGCCTTCCGGGGCAACAGCATATTTTTGCTTATGATAAAAACCACCACCGTGCACAGCCCACAGCTCTCCGGACATGCCCTTTTTCTTAATCTTTGGCTCTTCCAGATTATTGTCCAACCAAACAAAATAAAAGGAGGACCCAATCCAAGCAATACCAGTAATGAAGTGTAACCAACGAAGGACCATATTAAGCCAAGGGACGATATCAAGTTCCATCAAACATATTCCATTTTTGCAGCACACAAGGCTGCGGCATTCTTTACAATGTATTT
>JAESTR010000185.1 GCA_016763495.1 Kordiimonadaceae bacterium | reverse complement strand
GATTGCCAGTTGATCTTGGTCGATCTCTCCAAGAAGCGATAGTAGTTCGTCTGACATATTATGTCTCCCATTGTCGATATATTGAAGATGGTGTTTTGACAGATTTTGTCAATGAATATTTTTGCCTCCAACTGAAATTTCTTCATTCAGCCAAGATTTTTCGTGCAGAAGTACATTGCGTTGTTGTTGATACTGTTCGGTTCTAGGCCAATTTCATGCTCGATCAGACCGGTCGGGAACTGAAAACTAGCGCGGATAAACTCTGCCCCTGCAACAAGCCCTGCTGGGATGGTCTTATATGTGGTTTCGATGCGCTGCAGTGGCCCTTGCCCGGATATCGTGGCAATTGTCCAACCCCACTCGCCAAATGTGGGGATGTTTGTGTGATAGCGCTCAATGGCATTAAAACCAGCTGCGCGAAGCGTTACGCCGACGGTTAGAAAAGCATCTCTGGCGTGATAGGGGCTGGTGGATTGAATGGCGATTGCGCCGTCACCTGCCAGTAATAATTTTACCTTTTGGTAAAAGCGCATGGCATAGAGCTTGTTCAGGTCTGGGTGTGAAGGGTCAGGCAAGTCCACAATGATGACATCGTATTTCTTCTGTTCACGTATCAAGGCATCTACACTATTGAAGGCATCACCCAACACGATATTGACCCTTGGGTCACTGAATGATTGTTGGTTAAGCTCAATAAGCGGCTGGTTGATCGTTTCTCCATCCTTTAAAAAAGGCTCAGAGAATAAGCTGATCATTTTAGCATCAAGCTCCAGCACATCAATTGACGCGGGGTTCCACCTGAGTAAATCGCGCACGGCCAAACCATCACCACCACCAATTAAAAGAATGTTCTGGTGGCGCGCAGAGGCAAGGATAGGCGGCACAGTCAGCATCGCATGATACAGGGCCTCATCGCAGGAGCAAAACTGCGAGCGGCCATTAAGGTACAAGGTATAAATAGGCTCTTGGCTGCCGATTTCCCGTTTGGTTAAGGTAATATGCTGAAAGTCTGTGTCTTCGCTGAAAACGATATCGTCGGTATAAAGCGTGTTTTCGAGCGCATCATGCATGGTCTCAATATTCATTGAAAGAAAGAAAAGGAAGGCCGCTGCAACGATATGAATGCCGAGCAAAAGCGTGTTTTTGCCAATGACGCGCCAGCGAATGGCCAAAAAGATAAACCCAACGCCTAGATTGACACTAGATACCCACAAGGCTGCTTTGGCAGGGGATATGGTCAATAGGAAGATAATGAAGATGGCCGCGCCTACACCCGCGCCCAAGTAATCAGCGCCGTATACAGTCCCTGTATTATGCTCAAGGCGTTTTGCATACACTTCTTCCCGGATACGCGCGATCAGCGGGATTTCCATGCCTACTAATATGCCGAGAATGAAGCCGATGACGAATGGGAATATTTCAGCGGCTTTTGCCAGCGCTGCGATGCCGCCACCTGTGGGGATTAAATCGGCAGGCAACCCAAAATTATCCGCTAAAATACGCGGCATTTCGGTAACAAGCGCGGTTGCGCCTGCGATAAGGAAAATGGAGACCGATCCCAAGACAGCAATGCAGACTTCAATAACTATAAAGCCCGTGTTTGCTTCTTTAATCTTTTTGGCAGAGAGCGAGCCTATACCCATAGAAACAATCATCACACCGATCATGGTGAAGATTGCATGCTCCATAAGGCCAAGAACCCGCCCGGCATAATGCGACAGCAGATACTCATAAATAAGACCGCACGCAGCAAGCACCGCAAGGATTGTTATCAAGCTTGCATCAACGAGAAAGCTTGATGATTGTCTCTCTGGCGGACTTGCTGTGTGTGCATCCATTAAATCAAATTGCCTTTACGAAACCAGTGTGAAGACAATGAGGCCAATTGATGTGAGAAGGGCTGCTTGTGTGGCTCCAACCGCAACATTTTTTTGGTTATCAACTTCGTCACGAGTGTTTACCCCTGCAAACAGGGCTTTTTCACAAATGGCGGCGAATACCACAACGACGACCATTTGAATAAGACCAACACCAAGCCAGATACCGAGGCTTGAAACGAGGTTATTCAAGTCAAGAGGTGCAAGTGCAAGCGCGCCGCTAATCGCGAAGGCCATACCAATCCTGAAACCAGCGAACCGCAGCGACAGCGCCACATTACCTGCGAGTACATTATCCTGTAGCGAGCTGTCATGGTGCTTGTTGAACAGGGCAATACGGTAATAGCTGGCGACACTTAGAAGGAGTTGCGACACGACAAAGCTGCCTATGCCCGCCAGCATCAAGTTGATTGACCCAGTTTCTGACGTAACGAACACAGCTTTGATAATGAGCGCTGTTGCGATTACATTACCCATATCCATAACGGCAACTGACACATTGCCGTCCAGCAGTGCGTCGCGCACTTTAAAATTAGGCATGGATATTTTGTCAAAAATCATGCGAGCCGCAAAAATGAGGATTATGCCAATCACCGCTGACAGAGCGACGGTGATGATCTCTTCTTGCAAGCTGGCTGAAGCATCCCCGCTGATAACACCAGACATGATAATGCCCACACCGAGCACAACACCCGCAAGCGATATGCCCAGTGCCGGGTTATTCCTAACCGTCAGTTCCTCTTTGGTGTTCACGCTTGAGATCATACCGATGATGTAGCGAATACTGGCCAGCACCAAGACAGTGAGAACCAGATTGATGCCTAGAACCGCAAGGTAATCAGTTGTTAGGCCAAAATATGTATTTAAAAATTCCATGATTTATCTCCCCATACCCTCTATTTGCCACCACGGCTGCTGCGGCTTCTAGTCCCGCTGCGGCTGCTTGATGCATAAGATGAACTTTTCCGTGTGGCCGATGGGCCGTACGTTGCTGTTTGCCTGCGAGTAGAGCTTAGGCTACTACCCCTGCCGACAGCCCTGATTTTGGATTTGCTGTTGTTTCGGCCAGCATAACTACTTGGTTTGCGGTTATTGGCTCTGCCGTAGGATCTTACTTGGCTATAATTTCTATTAAGCGTGCCGCTCTCGTTTGCTTTCCAGCGGCGAGATCCATAGCGGTTATTATAGACATCATAGCCGTGGCTCCACGGGCGGTTATAGTACCAGCTGCTATAGCCGGGCCGGCCAAAGACAGCGCGGAACATGCTGTACTGTCCGTACCAAACCCAGAATGAGCTGCCACTGCTACGATTATTCCAGGAACCATATTTAGGATTTCCTACGAGGTTAGAGCCGGGCGTCATAGCTGCATCACTATTTGGCTGATCAATTGGCAGCAGAACACCACCACTTAAGGAGGCGACTGTATTAATCTCGTCTACCAAACTGTCGTTATATATATCAGCCCGGGAGGCAGCTTTTAAGTTGGCGAGTTCGTTTACTGCTTCATCACTTGTTATGGCATTTGTTGCCATGGACGAATGGACTTCGGCCAGTCGGCCTTCCAGTCTGGTTATGCCCGAACTTTGGGACGTAGCATTTGGTGCCAGCGCCAGCAAAACACCTGCATACTCTGGGTGAGAAGCCTTGGTTTTGCTGATATAGGTTTTTAAAATCGCGGCGTTTGGCAGTGTGCCATTGTCGAGCGAAGACTTGAGATCCGTAATCTGTGTTTTGATCGCGGCGGATTCTCGCTCAATGATTGGTGCATTCGGGTCGGAACATCCACTCAGCAACAACAGAGTGATTATCCCAGCGAAGATACTTTTAAAGGCCATATTCCACCCTTAACTGATTATCCAGTGTCACTGCCTCAGGCTGAGGCCAGCAGGTCCTGACTAAAGTATGTTTCATTCCTGTTTCTGCCGTCAGGTACAATCATGAAGACAGATGTAATATCGATTTGGTCATCGCCGACTAAGTTTGTGCGTACTTGACCATCAGCAGTTTCGACAGCAATGGGCGTGCCGTGCCCTTCAGTCACTATTCTAACGACTAAATCAGCCCAAGTACCAGTGAAAGCGCACGGTAACTTTAGGCATTCTTCATTCGAGCTGTTGAATAGATTTTCTAAAATCTGTTCTGCACCCGGTGAAATAATGGTGCGCGCCACCAATTCCGGATAGGCCCTGATGGGCCGAATAATGTTTGGTACGCCAAGCTTTTTGAGCCGTGTTTTGGTGGAATCAAGAATAGCCTCGGCGATAATCACCGGCGCTTCATCGGGCGCAATTTCCAGTAAGAGAGACGCAACATCAAAAACAAGGCTGTCACTTCTGCTATCATAAGGGTCTTCACACAGAATGATTATCTTGTCTGCATTTTGGACGGACGCACGCTTAAGAGTATTAGCATTGTTGGGTGGCCCAGATACAAGCTTGATGCCCAAGTCCGCCATTTTTTGCGGCAGACCATCAGGCATTTTATCTGTTACGATGATAAAGCTTCGGTCTTCATCTGGTGACGCCGATATTTTCAACTCTTCAAGGATTTTGGAAAAGAAACCGATTCCGCCTTGGGCTGGAAAATTCACAAATACAATATGTTCAGACATGCGCCATTTCCAATTTCCTTTTAATTTTCGCTCTCGTCGGCTGATTACTTTTTCAACAAACCTACCTGTTAGGTATGCAATCGTTGGGATGCCAGGCACATAAATCAAGAAGACAGTTGCCAGCCGACCCCATGTAGACCCGGGTGAGAAATCACCAAATCCAACAGTCGTACCTGCAGTGACTGTAAACCAAAGCGCCACTTCCAATGACCATCCTTCGAACGTCATCATAGCCGCAGTATGGGCTATGAATAAAAACAAGAAAAGGATCGCCAGTGACTTGGACAAAGAGGATTTTTCCCACAGCACCTTTAAAGTACGCACGCGTCTAAGACGGAAAAAAGGATGCATCATGTGCCATTCCCCATATAGTCCCGCTCTATAAATTACTCTTCGAAAGTGGCGTTCGAAAATTGCGTTTTGAATACGCCGAGGGCCTGCCGAATATTGCTGGTGGAGTAACCGCACATAAAAATGTCT
>JAESTR010000184.1 GCA_016763495.1 Kordiimonadaceae bacterium | reverse complement strand
TTGAAAGTGTGCGTACCGTTGATAGAGAACACAAGCCACACGCGTGTAGACCTACCCCACGCTTCAATCGTTTTCCAAACTGCCGTGATTGTTTCATCGGTTGCCGCTGTGCCAACAGACTGGCCAGCAGGGAAACCGCTCGCTATTTTTGTCTCTAGAATTGACATATCGCGCGCTAGCACCGGCAACGGGGCTCCTGCCTCTACCGTCTCTAGGTAGTACGTAATACGGGTTTTGTCCGTCTGGTCTGCACACTGTACATTTGCAGCCAAAGCACCCGAGCTTGCTACCCCCGGCAAACACAGTGCAGCAGCTAACATTACGCCATTAAACCTTGAATTATTCATACCCACCTCCTGAAAATAACACCACCAGCGAGCAGACCCTCACCCATAAGGTAATTAATTACTCACCGATTTTAATTTCGAAATTAAATAGTATTATTTTCCTAAATTCAAGAAAAATGTATGTATTGTCCAATTTATTTCGAAATTTTATTGACACAAATAGCCGGAGCGTGCTCAATGAGCCTCAAATACCAAGAATTGCAGCGTTTAATGCCGGCTTCCGTAGATACAGGCCATCTTAGTCCGGGAATCTACTTACCCGGCTAACAATGCAGTAGGCCAACGAAGGTCAAAGTTACGGTGCATTCTGGCTTTGTAAAAAAGGAAAAATCACGATGGTAAATCGATTACTGGGCTTAATATTAGTTTCGCTATGGGCGGCCTGTAACACAGTCGCGGCTTATGCTGAAAGTAAGGAAGAGGCAGCATGCCTTGCCCTTAACAGCACATCTTACGAGACAGCAGCTGACAGCCCTGCGGTTGTCATGAGTGCAAAATATTCAGCGGATGGTAGTGCCAGCCTAAAAAACCAATTTATGTACGGTAAACGCAGTGTCGTGCAGGGTATACCCGTTGGTGAAAAAATTGATAAATTGCCCGCGCATTGCCGGGTCGAAGGCTATTTTGCCCCAGCTGTTAAATTCCTGATGTTGTTGCCGGATGCAAGTGATTGGAACAGCCGTGTACTCTATACCGCGTGCGACGCTTTTTGCGGTGCTGTTGGCGACGATGTGCCTGTTCCGGGTTTGGTTAAGGGTTTTGCTACAATCGCAACTGATGGCGGCCATATCAACAAGCGCCCGTTTGACGGCACGTGGGGCTATAATAATCGCCAAGGCGAAATTGACTTTGGCTACCGCGCCACGCACCTAGCAGCGCAACTGGTAAAAGTAATCTCCAAAGACTATTACGGCAAAGCACACAGCTATGCCTACACAACAGGCTTTTCAAAAGGTGGCTTGTCTGGCTTGAAATCAGCCCTGATGTTCCCAGAAGATTATGACGGCATTTTGGCCCGTGCGCCTGTTGTGCAGTATCAAGCAATCAACGCTGTGCGCATGCCGTGGCTGTACAAATCAAATACCCGCGCAGATGGTACACCAATTTTATTGGCCGCTGATACCATGATTATCCACCGAGGTGTTATCGCAGCATGTGATGCGCTTGACGGTGTGACTGACGGTATTATTGATGACCCGAGTGTTTGTGTATTTGAGCCAACTTCCTTGCTTTGCAAAGCGGGTGAAAACAAAGAATGCCTGTCAGCTGAGCAAGTAACAGCAGCGGAAAAATTCTATACCAAACCGCAGAATGACAAGGGTGAAACCATTTACCCATACGCACTGGCGTACGGTTCAGAATATGACTGGCAGGGTTTTCATGCCCCGCGTAAAGCTGGTGATCCAAGTTTCGCCGCAACCATCGCCTCCAGCTTCCTTCGCTATATGGCGTTTGATAAAGACCCTGGTCCAACCTTTGATTGGCTAGCGTTTGACCCTGTTGCGGGCGCCCATAAGCTTGAGGCTATGAAGCATATTTGGGACGCCACAGACCCTGACTTGCGTGCCTTCAAAAACTTTGGCGGCAAGATGATTGTTTTGCACGGCCTTGGGGACGGCGCAGTAAACGCGCAAATGACCATCGACTGGTATGAGAGCGTGAAAGACTTCATGGGTGACCCAGCATCCTTTGCGCGTCTCTACACCATACCCGGCAGTAAACATGGCGGAAGCCCGGGAGACGGGCCTAATGTTAACGAGTCTATGCAAGCCCTGATCAACTGGGTGGAAAAAGGCACAGCGCCTGAAGAACTGATATTCCGCTTGGAAGACGACGACGGTAAAGTAAGCCGCACGCGCCCTGCATATCCTTACCCTGCTATTACAAAATATAAGGGTTCTGGCAGTATCGACAAAGCAGAAAACTTTGAACGAGCTATACGGTAACGCACCTACCCAAAAACCACCTAAAAGATCAGACTAAAACACGTGGCCTAACAGCTCTCAATGAACGCTGTTAGGCCCATTTGATTCTAACTACGCTCCATACCAATTACCGTCTGGGTCATTTGGATACACACCAAGAACCCCGTGTGATTGATAACCCATCAATCGCCTTACTTTCTCAGGGTAGCTGTCAGCGATCTCGCGAGGTACAGACAGATACTGGTTTTCTTCCTGACGCAGCCAACCAAGACTGTAGGTGGTAATCAAGCCGTGGCGCGGTGCGTCTGACCGGTTAGCACCGCCTCCGTGGATGGTTGACCCCAAGTAAAACAACACTGAGCCTTTCGGCATAACGGCCTGCACCACATCGCTTTCCGGTATGCCTTCAACATCCCGCATATCGTGGCTGCCCGGCACAACACGTGTCGCACCATTCTCCACTGTAAAATCATCCAGTGCCCACATTGCTGACATTTGATATTCAATATTGGCGAGGTGAATTGGATAAATATTATCATCCCGGTGAAGTATCTGATTGCCCTCATCCGGCAAAATT
The DNA here is from genome assembly GCA_016763495.1 of Kordiimonadaceae bacterium. The sequence continues at coordinate 4,455 of JAESTR010000184.1, read as the reverse complement.
TCGATCGCTGTACTGCTACCAATCCGGTAGACATCACAGTGCGGCTTCAATACGGCGTCTGCCACTTGCAGCACCAAATCATGGGCGATAATATCAGCCGACGTACGCGATAGGCCGAGTATGCCACTAAGACGCAAAGTCTTATAGCCATTGAAGTCATTCTCAAATTTATGACCTTGTTCGACGAAATGTGGGCGTAATTCGTCGGACACTTTGTCTGCCAAATCATGAGATATCTGGTTGGGCACAATAACCCCACCGCCCTGCATAAGCGCCGTAAAAATCTCGTCTGCACTCGCGCCAATGTCCAATATATTAATCATGCTTTTCTCTCTGAAAGCTATTTTATTCGGTCTCTAAAAGCTACTTCTGCTCGTAAGAAACACAATAGGGGCATCACCAAAAATTAGAAGCATTGCCATCCAACTATGTAGATGATTCCATTAAATAAAAGCCCTTGTACGCCCTAACGGTTCAGTAACTTCAATTGCCTACCACCCTATTTCATCCCGCATTTTATAATAGAGCATACCAATTGAGTAAGCAGGCTGCATAAAGTGCCTTCCGCCGGGAAAGCGTGGGTGTTTGATGGACGCCAGAATATCGTACCTCTCGGCCTGTCCGGCAATCGCTTCACTCACCAACTTGGCAGACATATGAGAAGGCGCAACACCGTGCCCCCCGTAGCCTGTGGCGAAATACACATTCGAACTGAGCTTACCCACAAGCGGGATACGCTTCATGCCAATACCTAAATAGCCGCCCCATTCAAATTCAATTCTAGCGTCTGATATTTGCGGGAAAATTTTACGCATCTTGGGTTCTAAAATCGCCGCAATATCACACGGGTGGCGACCAGAATACGTCGCTAGACCACCAAACAACAGCCTGTTATCTGCTGACAGGCGGAAATAGTCCAACGCCCACCGCTGATCACAAACCGCACTATCTGTGGGCAATATGCTTTTGGCGACAGCATCACTCAAAGGCTCGCTTGCAACAATATAGGTGCCAGCGGACAATACGCGCGACGCCAGCGATGGTACCAAATTCCGTAAATAGCCATTGCCTGTTACAACAACATAATCTGAGGTAATAGTTCCGTTTTCAGTGACAACCTTTGGGCGTTTTCCATGAATAATATCTGTAACTTCAGTATTTTCATATATGTTCGCCCCCAATTTCTCAGCAGCACGCGCCTCACCTAGAACCAGATTAAGCGAGTGAATATGACCCCAGCCTTCATTGGTCAACCCGCCGACGTACGCGTCACTGCCCACATGATTATGTACTTCTGATTTATCAAATAGTTTCAATTCATGCGGATAGCCACGCGCCTTTATCGCATCATAGGCTTTTGTGAGCTTCAGCATTTCAGGTTTCTTGAGGGCTACATCAATGTAACCGCTCTTTAAATCACACTTGATCTTGTATTTTTTCACCCAGTTCTTGATGATATCAACACACTCAACGCTCATGTGCCAAACAGCGTCGCCGCCATCTTTGCCAAATGTTTTAACCATCTCATCATGCTTGGAAAGACCGTGTGCATAGCCGCCAATTATTTACCCACCGTTCCGGCCTGATGCTCCCCAACCAACAAGGTTCTGTTCCACCACAGCCACTTTAAACCCGCGTTCGACGAGGTCCAGCGCTGTTGCAATACCTGAAAAACCAGCGCCCATAATGCACACATCCACATCACGGTCACCTTCCAGCACTGAGAAGCCAGCACTGTCATTTGCTGTTGCAGCATAGTATGAAGCCGGATAGCCATTGCTGTGAATACGATCAGTGATCCGCATAAATACTCTCAAATACAAGGACTTACGGTGCTAGGAATTTTCTGTACCGGCCATTTTCAATCAGGCCACATTCTAGTAGCCACGCCTTACCAGCTATAGAGGCGTAAAAAGACAAGGCATGTCTTCCACGCGGGACCGGTAGGAAAACTTAAATAGAGCTTAAAGACTTACGGTACTGGGCTGGCGACATGCCTGTCTGCCTTTTGAACGCACTGTAAAAGCCAGAGACCGAATTGAACCCCGCATCAAAACCTATTTCCAAGATGGAAAGCCTCTGGTCCAACAATGCTATTTTCTTTGTAGCATGGGCAATACGCCGCTCATTGATGAGATCATAAAAAGTGCGTTCAAGGGTATGATTGATGACAAAAGAGACCTGATTGCGCGTATAGCCCAAATGGCCAGAGACCACGCCTAAAGAGATCTCAGGCTCTAAATACGGCTGCTCTTTTTCTAAATATACCATCAGCTCATTAGAAAGCTGACGCACTATAAAATCAGTTAAGCCAAGTTTGCTCATTTTTTCATTATTGGTTCCAGCTGACAGCTGCACGGTTTTTTCCGCAGTCTCTTTTATTTCATAATATTCATGAACACTGGAAATTTTACTGCCCCGGAAAACTATCAGCTCAACCCCGTTGATAGTAACGTGCCGCTTACTTTGCAGAGAAACAAAGGTGCGTTTCCAATAGATAAAAACGCTATTGCCTTCAATCACGGCTTTTTCTTTAAGCTTCAGGTTTTGCGCTGACTTGTGTGCAAACGTATGGACCAGATAGTCCTGCAATTCTGAATATTCAATCACATCTTCTGACGGTAGGTCGTGATAGCGCATACCACTGTGATACATGGACATAAGGCCATCAATGTCCAGTTTTTCCCAAAAACATAGATACTGATCTAGAAGCGTTTGTATTGAATTTGGAGTTGCCGACGACATGCCTATTCTACTACAGCAACCAAGCCCCCTAGATCGAATTCAAACTGTTTAAATCATATAATTTTTCGCTAACAACGAAGAAATTCCATTGCCTAAAATAGATGTTTTAATATTTTAATTCAGATAGTTAGTGATTTTTTAAAATCCAATTAAACTAGAGACAAATGCCAACTGGTTTCCTGCCTGATCGCAAAGAGACCGCGCACAACAACTTCCAAGTCTAAAATATAGACTCCTGCCAAAAGTGAATTAACAATCATATTTCTTATTTGCTAGCGCAGTGACGGGTGCCTACCAATAGGGGGCAAGATAAGCAGTTTTTGCATGCCCTTTTGTTCGCTCTAGCTGTTCGCAGGGCCAGTAGATATTCGCCGTTTCACACCGGCACTTTTGAGGATGTATCAGTGACCACTCCAAGCCACCCATTTCCACTCATTGATGTTTCCGGCCCAGCCCGAGCCCGCGGGGAACAGTATGCAGAGCAGGCATCAGACCGAATAGCCATCAGCATTAACAATTACCGCAATGCTTTTGCAGGCATCAACATCAGCTGGGAACAGGCTTGCGGCATAGCGGCAAGTTTTATCCCAAAACTAGAGGCCGATGAAAAAGACCTATATCCAGAAATTGAAGGCATTGCGGCTGGTAGTGGCTATTCCATCCCTGAAATATTGGCATTAAACTGCCGTACTGAGATTATATACGGTCAAAATAACGCTACAAATGACCCAACCGATGGCTGCACAGCATTTGCTGCAATGCCGTCCGCCACAGCGAATGGCCACACACTTCATGCTCAAAATTGGGACTGGCGCGATGACTGCGCAGAAACAACAGTTGTGCTGCGCATTCGCCGCGACAATGGGCCTGATATTTTAACTGTAACGGAAGCTGGCAATTTGGCTCGCTGTGGTATGAACAGCAATGGCATTGCCCTTACAGGAAATTTCCTAAAATGTGAGCACGACAACAAACCGGGCGGCGTGCCCATTCCTTTTGCACGACGCCATATTCTTGAACAATCAGCATATTCTGGTGCGATTGAAGTTGCGTTAAACACACCAAAATCCTTTTCATCAAACATGATTATAAGCCACGGTGACGGCGAATGCATCGACATAGAAACCGTGCCCGGCGATAATTTTTGGATACAGGCAACGAACGGCCTTTTGGTGCATGCCAACCATTTTGAAGCACCGTCAGCCCTAGCCAAAGTGCGTGATGAAGGCCTGAAAGTCGTGCCGTGCTCCTTGCACCGTGTGCGCCGCGTGCGTGAATACCTAACTGCCAAAGTAGGGTCACTGACACTTGAGCATGCAAAAGAAGCCTTCAGTGATAAGTTTGATAATCCTTACGGTGTTTGCGCAGAGCCTGACACCGGACCGGGTGGCGATAATTCCTCAACAGTGGCCACAATTTTGATGGATGTAACTGACCAAAAAATGTGGTTAGCGGTGCGCCCCTACCAAAAGCATAGCTACAGCGAATACGGCTTTACGGATTAATCCGCATGAGCATTTTCACAAAAAAAACCTTGGCACTACTGCCGCTGCTAATACCCACCCTGTTTGGAGCGGTGACAAATGCAGATGATGACTATGAAATACGAATCGCCATGTCGAGCGACATGCGTTCCACCCAGCCGGGCGTGAAACGCGATTCATATACAGATGATGTAATTTTGCATATTGTTGAGCCTCTCGTTACCCA
>JAESTR010000004.1 GCA_016763495.1 Kordiimonadaceae bacterium | reverse complement strand
GTACCAACCACTAGTTCTGCACCCATTTTGAAGGCTATTCCCATGGATGAGTTTGGCGGTCGTTCTTGCCATTCATCCTCGGTCTTCTTCTGGGCGCGGTTTAATCGCTCATCAAAGGACAATTTATCAGGGTTTTTACTATCGTTACCCATCTGAAATAATCCCGTTTTTTGCGTTCTTACCGGGGCACTTCGAAATGAATCAAAGCACTGCCTAAGGCGCCTGCAACATAGTGAAGGGCCTATGCCCTGTCAAGGACCAATCATAACATGTTAAACCATTGAAATTTAAAGATAAATTACCGTTTCAGAAAATTACCCTGCTTCAAGCAGGTCTTCGGCCCTTTCAAGGTCCACTGAAACAAGGGTTGAGATTCCGCGTTCAGCCATTGTCACACCAAAAAGGCGATTCATGCGCGACATAGACACAGCATTGTGGGTTACAATGAGGAAACGCGTGTCTGTACGGCTAATCATATTTTCTAGTAAATTGCAGAAACGGTCAACGTTTGCATCATCTAGCGGTGCGTCAACCTCATCTAGCACACACAAAGGCGCGGGATTGGTGATGAACACCGCAAATATAAGCGACAGCGCAGTCAACGCTTGTTCGCCACCAGAAAGCAAGGATAGTGCCTGCACGCGCTTACCGGGCGGACTGGCATAAATTTCTAGCCCAGCATCAAGTGGGTCATCGGATTCTGTCAGCTCAAGGTACGCATTGCCGCCGCCAAACAATGTTGAGAAAAGCTCGCCAAATTGTGTGTTCACAATTTCAAAGGCAGCTAACAAACGTTCGCGCCCTTCCCGGTTCAAGCCACCGATGGCCTGCCGCAGCCGCGAAATTGCCTCTTCCAAGTCCACGCGCTCAGAAACCAAATGATCCATTTGCTCAGTGATTTCAGTAAGCTCATCATCGGCGCGTAAGTTCGCTGCACCCATACGGTCTCGCTCACGCTTTAGCTTCTCAAGCCTGCTTTCCAACACACTTGCATCGGGCAAGCTATCACTGGTGTCCAGCTCAACTTTTTCCAGCAGCTGCGTCGGCGCGCATTCAAACCGCTCGCCAATATGCGTGGCAATGCTTTTGCGCCGGTCTGTGGCATTTTCCACAGCGGCATCAGCGCGAATTTGCCGTTCTCGCACGGCTATCAATTGGTCCTGTATGGCTTTCAGTCCCGCATCTGCCTCTTTTAGGTTCGCCTCAGCCGACATTAGTGCATCACTTGTTGCTTTCCGCTCTTCCTCTGCTTTTGCAAGCTCGGTTAAAAGGGCCTGTTTACGGCGTTCAAGGTCCTCTGGGCTCGCTTCAGCGGCAGCAAGTTGCTCTGTCGCTGCTTTTTCCCGTTCGTTAAGGGATTGCACTTGTTTATTGGCACTAGATACACGCAGGTTCCAGGCACCGGCCTCCGCCGCGATTGCAGCCAGCCTGTCATTACGCGCCTGCGCTTCACGGCGCATGCCGTCATAGGTTCCGCGCGCATCACTTAACCCACTGCGTAGTGCCTCAACTTTCGCCCGGGTTTCAGTGAGTTTTTTCTCCAGCACTTCATTGATGGGGAGTTCTGCAACTTTCTTTTCTATCCCTGCCTGCCGCGATTGCGTTTCTTTCAAGTCATCAGCTACACGGGTGGCGCTTTCTTCTATAAGCGTGACTTGGTTAGCGCGCTTGCTTGCTTCCTGTTCTGCAGTTACATGCGCCCGGCGCGCCTCGCCCAAAATACGCTCTGCTTGCTGGCGAGCATCGCGGGCTGCCTGCTCGGCTTCTCGCGCTTTGCCATGTGTTTCCACAGCCGCTTCAGCAGCCTTATCTTTCTCTGCTGCATCGTCTTGCAAGGCAGCATATTGCAGCTGCAACGCCTCACTCCGGTTTTTCTGCTCTAACCGGATAGCAGCTTGGCTTGGCGCGCCAGCCTTTTGTACAAAGCCATCCCAGCGCCAAACAGTACCGGCTTGGTCCACCAGTATCTGCCCCGCATGCAGGTTTTTCGATAAAGCCGCACCGTTTGCACCTTCGTCTAACATACCTGCGTATGCCAACCGGCGATCGAGTACCTCTGGAACGGTTACAAAATTAGCGAGCGGCATGACGCCTGCAGGCCATGCGGGCGCATCCAACGCCTCAAGTTTTTGCCAATAGCGCGCAGCATCATCACCCTGCCCAGCCTCGGCTTCTTCGCCAAAGGCTGCACCTGCGGCAACCTCATAGCCTGATTTTGCTTTCAGCTCGTTGGCCACAGGGCTACCGTCGCTATCTTCAACTGCAAGCAGCGCCTCTAAACTTGATACTTCGCCAGACAGTGCCTTCAATTGCCCTTGCAACTCAGAGCGGGCGGCATCTGCGACATTACGAGCCGCACGCGCATCTGCTGTTGCAGCTTCCCGCGTCACAAACACGTCACCGGCAGTGGTCAACTTCACTTCTTCGGCATGCACGGCGTCTTCCGCCTGCTTAAGCCCTTTCAGCACGATATCTTCTGCTGATATTGTTTTAAGCTCCGCATCAAGCCTGACTTGCTCAGACTTCAACTGATCACTGCGCCGAGCAATGGCAAGTTTATCACTCTCTAGGCTTGACCTGCGCGCACGTGACTGTGCGGCGTGTTCGCTCAATTGGTCAAAGCCAGCTTCAGCTTCATTAGCGGCTTTAGCAGCAGTATCCAGTGCTTCTCTGGCTGCTATCTCAGCATCTTTTTCAGCTTCTTTGGCAGCATCGAGCCGGGCCCTTTCAGTAGTGAGGCGCTCAACTACTGTTTCTGCATCTTCGGCAATATCTTGCTCCCGCTCCCTGTCAGATGAGATCTGCTCCAGCGAGGCTCTTAAAGAAATCGCAGTTTGTTTGCGGCGTTCAGTCTCGCTTTCAAGGTTCTCTTTCTCGATAGAGAAGCGCTGCATTTTGGCAGCCGCGGCAGCATCAGCGGACCTAAGAGGCGGCAATGCAGCAGCGGTGATTGCTTGATTGGTTGAAATCTCAGCCACACGGCCAGTAACTGCCGCTGCTTGCAACTCGGCTTCCCGCAAACCAGCTTCAAGTGCGATTACTTCCTCAGAGGCCATTTTCCATTTAATGAATAAAAGACTGGCTTCAGCTTGCCGTATATCACCAGAGACTGACCGGTACCGCACAGCCTGAGACGCTTGCCGTTTAAGGCCGGAAATCTGACCTTGCATTGCCTGCACAACATCCTGAACGCGTACCAAATTGCTTTCGGCACCACGCAGGCGGTTTTCAGCGTCTTTCCTGCGCGTATGCAAGC
>JAESTR010000183.1 GCA_016763495.1 Kordiimonadaceae bacterium | reverse complement strand
CACAAGTTGCCACAATGTCCACTTGCCTTGTGTTCCAGCATTCCACCAAGGTTGTTGTTTTTTCTTTGCTTGGTTTTTCTTTCGCGCCCTACCTGCCGCTTATACTTTTGTTGGTAGCATTTGGTTTTGTGGGTACGCTGATTGGTTGGCAGATGCTGGACAGCCTTAGTGAAGAAGTCTTCACAAAAGTCCTCAGTGTGGTCTTAACATTGCTGGCAGTCAGGTTGCTTTGGTTTGCGGGCAGTCAGTTGCTAGCGGGCGGAGCGTAACGCCTATTTGCGGCTGGCTTTTTCGGTCAGGCCAGAGAGGCCTTCGCGCCGTGCAAGTTCAGCGGTTACATCTGCGAGCCCAAGGCCGCGTGCTTCCAGCAGCACCATTAGGTGAAACAGCAAGTCAGCTGATTCTTTGACCAGCTCATCATTGTCATCTGCGGCCACCGCCATGGCGGTTTCAATGGCTTCTTCCCCTACTTTTTGCGCGATCTTTTTATCGCCCTTAGAGTAAAGCTTAGCCACATAGCTGCTGGCTGGGTCAGCGTTTTTACGCTCGGCCAGAAGTGTTTCCAACTGTGCCAGCGTTTTCCATTTTTGGTCAATCAGACAGCTTCCCTTACCGCAATACCGCGTTCGCGCATATGCGCTTTGGCTTCGGCGATAGAATACTCACCAAAATGGAAAATGGAAGCGGCAAGCACTGCCGACGCGTGGCCTTCTTTCACGCCGTCCACTAAATGGTCCAACGTACCCACGCCGCCAGAGGCAATTACAGGCACGGAAACACTATCTGCAATACGGCGGGTCAGGTCTAGGTCAAAGCCTTCACGCGTGCCGTCCCTGTCCATACTAGTCAGCAATATTTCACCGGCACCAAGACGCGCGACTTCTTTGGCGTACTCGACCGCATCAAGGCCCGTAGCTTTGCGGCCCCCGTGGGTGAAAACTTCCCATTTCTCGTAGCCAACCTTTTTAGCGTCAACAGCCACAACAATGCACTGCGCGCCAAATTTGTTGGACAATTCGCCGACAACGGCGGGGTTATTCACAGCCGCGGTCATTAGGGATACTTTGTCAGCACCTGCGAGCAATAGTTTGCGCACGTCTTCTTCTGTGCGCACACCGCCGCCAACTGTTAGGGGCATGAAGCATTTTTCCGCGGTGCGTTTTACCACATCAAGCAATATGTCTCTGCGGTCTGAGCTTGCTGTAATATCAAGGAACGTGAGCTCATCCGCACCAGCGGCATCATACACGCGCGCTTGCTCAACTGGGTCACCTGCGTCGATTAGGTCAACAAAGTTCACGCCTTTAACAACGCGTCCGTCTTTTACATCTAGGCAGGGAATAACGCGGATTTTAAGCATCAGCCCTTTCCTCCAGCGCCGCTTGCAATATCAAGCGCGGCTTTTAGGTCCATGCCGCCGTCGTAAATGGCGCGACCTGTGATAACCCCTTCAAGGTTACCACATGCGACAACACGTTCGATGTCAGACAGATCTTTTACCCCGCCTGATGCGATAACAGGAATGGAAACAGCTGAGGCCAGCGCGGACGATGCCTCCGCGTTCACGCCCGTTAGCGTGCCGTCTCGGTCAATGTCTGTGTGGATGATGGCTGCAACACCAGCATCTTCAAACTTGCGCGCTAAATCTGTTACTTCAAGCGTGCTTACTTCGGCCCAGCCTTCAACCGCAACCATGCCGTCTTTGGCATCAATGCCCACAGCGATTTTACCGGGGAAAAGCTTGCAGGCTTCTTTCACAAGGGCAGGGTCTTTTACTGCAAGCGTACCAAGGATAAGACGCGACAGGCCCGCATCAAGCCAGCGTTCCATCGTTGCAATATCGCGAATACCGCCACCAAGCTGTGTTGGTACATTGGTAGCTTTTAAAATGGCTTCAACAGCGGCTGCGTTTACAGGCTCACCAGCAAAGGCGCCGTTTAAGTCCACTAAATGCAACCACTTACAGCCAGCTTTGACAAATTCAGCAGCTTGAGCCGCAGGGTTGTCGTTAAAGACAGTGGCTTCCTCCATGTCGCCTTTAAACAGGCGCACACAGTTGCCGTCTTTCAAGTCAATCGCAGGGTAAAGCGTAATCATGGCCGCCACTCCAAAAAGGCTGTTAAGAATTTAAGGCCAACGGCCTGGCTTTTTTCCGGGTGAAACTGGGTGCCTATCATATTGTCTGCACCTACAATGGCGGTTACTTGGCCGCCGTAGTTGGTGGTGCCGAGAAGTGAGGCTTCAGCATTCAGTTCCATATGGTAGCTGTGCACAAAATAGGCGTGGTCACCGGGTGTGAACACGCCTGCCACCGGGTGTGCCTTCCCGGCATCTGTCAGGCTCACATCATTCCAGCCCATGTGCGGAATTTTAAGAGCAGCATCATCAGGCTGCATGGCGCGGATGCTGCCATCTATCCAACCCATACCTTTATGCACACCAAATTCATGGCCTTCAGTGGCCATCAATTGCATGCCCACGCATATGCCAAGGAAAGGCTTGGCTTCCACACGGACTTTTTCTTGAATGGCTTCACGCAGGCCGTCAATGGCAAGCAGGCCTCTGCGGCAGTCCGCAAAAGCACCAACGCCGGGCAGAATTATGCGGTCAGCAGCGCGGACTTCATCAGGTTTGTCAGTGACTTTAATGGTGCAATTTAGGCCAGCATTTTGTGCCGCGCGGGTAAGTGACTTTTCAGCCGAGCGCAAGTTACCTGAACCATAATCAATGACTACGGCAGTTTCTGCCATGGGGGTACTCCTTAAAAAACCTGCTTATTCCCCGCGTAAGCAGGAGAGAGCTGACCCTAAAGGCTGCCGCCAAGCGTGCCTTTGGTTGATGGAATTGCGTCAGCTTTACGGGTATCAATTGTTGTCGCATCTCGCAAGGCGCGCGCTGTGGCTTTGAAACAGCTTTCAATAATATGGTGGCTGTTGGTGCCGTACAGGTTTTCCACATGCAATGTCATACCGGCTGCAAAGGCGAAGGCGCGGAAAAATTCCTCGAATAATTCCGTGTCCATGTCGCCAATCTTCTGGCGCGGGAAATCTACATTCCACACAAGGAAAGGCCTGCCGCTAATGTCCATCGCAGCGCGTGAAAGCGTTTCATCCATGGGGATATAGGCGTTTGCATAGCGGGTAATGCCCTTCATGTCGCCAAGCGCCTTTTTAATGGCTGCACCGATGACAATGCCGGCATCTTCCGTGGTGTGATGACCATCAATGTGCAAATCACCCTTGGCGCGCACTTTAAGGTCCATCAAGGAATGGCGAGACAGCTGCTCTAACATATGGTCAAGAAAGCCGATCCCTGTTTCAACGTCATAAATGCCGTTTCCGTCAAGGTTCAGTTCAACGGAGATTTCCGTCTCTTTGGTTTTTCTTTCCAAGGCAGCTGTACGCATGTCTCTTACTCCTAAGTACTCAGGCTCATATGTACCCAAGTAGACTGCATGCGACAGGCTCAAGACGAAGCGTCTTTAGACAGGCCTCATGTATATGCATACAGCGTTTAAGGTTTCTGCCCACTATACGCAAGTTAATAAACGCTCTTTTCAGTAGGCTAAGGCTGGTTTTTTTGCAATTTCAGCATATGCTTTATGGCGCGCCGAGTTTTCACTACTTTTAAAGACTTGGTCTTTGGTAAATTGATAGTGATATAAGTTTTGCTCGAGTGCGCTTGCAAGCGTAGCCTTTGCTGCATATATGCAGAGACTGAGAAATACGAATAAGAACAGGAACTTCTGGTTTATGACACAGTTCAACAGTCAGCTGCCTACGTGGCACGCGACCACCATTTGCAGTGTGCGTAAAAACGGCAAAGTCGTTATTGCGGGTGACGGGCAAGTGTCCGTTGGGGACACGGTGATGAAAGCCAATGCCAAAAAGGTTCGGCATTTGGGTGGCGGCAAGGTTATTTCTGGCTTTGCGGGCGCAACGGCTGATGCTTTCACGTTGTTTGAGCGCTTAGAAGCCAAGTTGGAGCGATACCCGGGCCAGCTTGCCCGTGCGTGTGTTGAGCTGGCGAAAGATTGGCGCACAGATAAATATTTGCGCCAATTACAGGCGATGATGATTGTAGCTGACAAGGAAACCAGCCTTGTTGTAACAGGCAACGGTGATGTGCTGGAGCCTGAGCACGGTGTTGTGGCCATTGGCTCCGGCGGAAATTACGCACTGGCCGCTGCCCGCGCATTG
>JAESTR010000182.1 GCA_016763495.1 Kordiimonadaceae bacterium | reverse complement strand
CTTTTGTCCGGCTTTGGGCGGTACAATAGTATTTGGGGCAACAAGCATATGACATTCCTAATTGGTTTTTCTGCTTTTTAAGTAAGCATTTAGCTGGCAACTGTAAAGACCCAGATATTCTTAAGCCATGCGCCTACGGCTAGTATTGGCGCGAACAGCTGACGACTGCTATAGATGTCTCTACAGTTCTTTGTTATTGCTTCAAAGACCAGTATGAGACAATAGGAATTAATATATGGCTACCAACCCGCAGCACCTTGCCGCTCTTCGCAAAACAATGAAAAACCAGAAGCTGGATGGTTTTATCATCCCGTTAACGGATGAACATATGAGCGAATATGTAGGGAGCTACGCACAGCGGTTAGCATGGGCTACAGGTTTTACTGGTTCAGCAGGGAATGCAGTAGTTCTCGCTGACAAAGCTGCTGTTTTTATTGACGGTCGATACACCATACAGGTAGCCGAAGAACTTGATGATACACTCGTTGAATGGCATCACTTTGAAGAATACCCTTTGCTCAATTGGGTCTGTGACAACACTGCTGCAACCAAGCGTATCGGTTATGACCCGGAACTCGTTACTATTTCATGGGAAAAGTTGGCAAAGGCAAAATTATCAGCCAGCAATATCCAGCTTGTCGCGATTGAAAACAACCCCATAGACGAAGCTTGGGCAGACCAACCGGCGCCGTCACTAGCCCCTTTGTTTACCCAACCCGAAAAATACGCTGGTTCAACACCGAATGACAAACGCGCCCTCGTAGCCAATGCCTTGAAAGACCAAGGGGCAGATGCCGCGGTTATCGGCATGCTCGACAGTGTCGCTTGGGCTCTTAATATACGGTCTTCTGATGTGCACTGCACGCCTGTGCCTCATGCTTTCGCCATTATGGGTGCTGACGAACAGGCGATCTTGTTTGTTGATGAAAGAAAAGTGGATGACGCGGTGCGTGTACATCTTGGTAATTTTGTGCGGCTGGAACCACGCTCTGCTTTCTACAGCGAGCTAGAAAAGCTCGGAAAAGCCGGCAAGAAAATCCTGTTAGATCCTGCCACCAATAACGCCCGTATATTCCAAACACTGAACGCTGCTGGTGCCACCGTTATTGAAGGCCAAGACCCTTGCATCCTGCCCAAAGCCCGTAAAAACAAAACGGAACAACAGGGCTCCCGTGATGCACATTTACGGGACGGTGCCGCTGTTAGTGAATTTTTATGCTGGCTTGAAAAAGAAGCTCCAAAAGGCACCGTGGATGAGCTTGGTGCTGCGGCCAAACTGCTAGAGTTTCGGAAAAAGCGCGCTTTGCTGAAAGATATCAGCTTCAATACAATCTCTGGCTCTGGGCCAAACGGGGCGTTGCCGCACTATAGCGTTTCTGAAGCAAGCAACCGCACACTAGAAATGGACGAGATTTATCTGGTTGATAGTGGCGGCCAGTATTTGGACGGCACTACTGACATCACCCGCACAGTGATTGTTGGTACGCCTTCTGCTGAAATGAAAGACCGCTACACACGTGTCCTCAGAGGCCATATCGCCCTAGCTACCACCCGCTTCCCTAAGGGTACATCTGGCATGGCGCTCGATTCGTTTGCGCGCCGCCCACTTTGGGAAGCCGGACTGGATTTTGACCATGGTACCGGCCACGGTGTCGGCTCTTTCCTTGCCGTGCATGAAGGGCCACAACGTATCGCAAAATTTGGCACAGGTGTTCCGCTTGAAGAAGGCATGATCTTATCCAACGAGCCCGGATATTATAAAGAAGGCTCATACGGCATTCGCATTGAGAACCTGATTTTGGTGAAAGCCTGCAACGGCAACGAAGAGCGTACAATGTTTGAGTTTGAAACACTTACTTTTGCGCCCATCGACCATAATTTGATCGACGCATCCGCCCTGAACCCAGCGGAGCTAAAGTGGCTCAATGATTATCATGCCGCCGTTTACGAGAAATTAGAATCTTTGGTTGATAGTGAGACAAAGCCATGGCTTGAAAAGGCCACAAAAGCCATGGTGCCCTGAAATGACCACAAGGAGTGACGGTGGCACGCGAATCAGCAAAAGTGTTTCACCGACACCTTGGCCCCAACACCATTGGGCGAGACTTTTACCTTGGCGACTTGCACGGCAGGCTTGATCTTCTAATTCTTGCTATGGGGAAAACTGATTACAACCCCAAACGCGATAGAATAATTGCTGTTGGTGACCTGATCGACCGGGGACGGAACTCCTACGAAATCTTAAAGTTAACCCGAGAACATTGGTTTCATTCTGTTCGCGGCAACCATGAAACTATGCTGCTAGATGCCAATGACGATCGATCACTGGGCCTTTGGCTGGCAAATGGAGGTGACTGGTTTATGGATGTGGGTGGGGAAGCAATTGTAGATAGTTTTGCCTTAGCGCTGGAGCTTCCCACCGCCTTAACCGTTGAAGCACCTGATGGGTCGGTTATCGGTGTATGTCACGCTGAATGGCCCGGGGATGATTGGGCAAAGGTGGAAGAAGCACTAGAAGACCCCATTTTGGCGAGCACCATGATATGGGGTAGAAATTACATCAAGAATAACACCAAGCGCTGGGACAAAACTGCTGCGCTTACAATACACGGTCATTCCTTCGTGGAAGAAGCCACAAAATTGGGCACATCGTTCTTTATTGATACAGGCTGTGTGTTTGACGGAAAATTAACAATGATAGACCGGGAAGAAGCCCTGAACTGGCCCGACAGCCCATAGTGCTAAAACCTATTGTTGGGGAATATTTACCCAGTGCAAGTCCCGGTAATCGAAATACCGGGTAAAGCCTTTGCCGTCCCATTGCATCGCCAATGCACGCTCTTTAGCGTATGCCCCCACACAGTCCGGATTCAGCACAACAGCACAATCACCGCCATCGCGGCTATAAATCAAACCGTCAGCACGGTTACTGCTGAGAGTTGCCACAAAGTTTTGCGCGATACTGCTGTCGCTTTTATCGTAAAACTCTGTATAGATCTTGCGGTCCCGCACATCATAAAAATCGCCTGACAAAACGTATCTCTCTAGCGCAAGAGAAACCTTGCAAGCGACTTGGTAGGTGTCGGCTAAAAACTGGCCATATTGCTCACTCGCAGTACTAACAGCAGCACTGATGTGTTCAGCCACAGAGATATGCGGCATTGATGCTGGCGTAAACCGCCACTCTGGCGATGGATGCGCAAACGCAGACCTTACAGCCATAGGCATGCGTGGGTAATTTGAAAATGTATGCGGCGCTGCACCTGTTTCATGACGGTTGCGCGGTGAGCTCATATCAATCAACGACATGATGTCTTGCTCATCCTCCCCCAAAAGAGAAAGTGTTGGAGCGGACGGAAGCGCTATGGGGCGAAGCCGGTAAGCTGCCGGCCAGCTTACCGGTATATGAGATACATCTTCTACAAGCAGTATTTTGTTCACCGTAACCCCCTTTTTAACCGCAACCCACTTTTCACCGTAAGCACTGGAGAGCTATTCCGGCTGCATCAGCCCATCCAGATATGTCCGGATAAAATATAAATCCATCAACTCACCTGCAAGCAAGCGATCCAAGGCCGACTGCCCGGCAAGTTGCGCATTCTCTTTTCTAATCCAGCCAAAGGCCTGCTCGGCATTATCAAATAATATATTAAGCGCGTGCTGAATGGCTAAAATGTGTGACAGCCGCGACAGTGTGTCATGCGGCACCCCTGAAATTTTCCCAGCCCGCCAATTGTAAAAAGTACTGCGCGATGGGCGACCAAGCAAAATCATCTGCTGTTCAACAGACAGGCCCCAATGATCAGATAATTTAAAAAATGCTCGCAAACCCATAGGTGCAAGCTGCTTGTTTTGTGACTTGGTTTGTAGCCTGTCGTCCATGCTTCATCCTTCGGTCCCAATAGCCGGAGGATACGCTTTTACAACTTGAACTGCAACAGGAGCATGCAAACACCAGTTGTGTAGCCAACGCTGTATTAGAGCCCTCGCATTGTGAGGCCAAAAAGCTAGTTCTTACTATGCTTTCCGAATTTCAAAGTCGGTCGTAATTTCAGCCAGTGCGCCTAGCTGCACTGAAGCAGAACAATATTTTTCTTTGGATAATTGAATGGCGCGTTCCACATGACGTGGATCAATATTATGGCCCACAACAACAAAATGCATGTGGATGTTGGTGAAATACTTTGGCGGTTCAGCCGCGCGTTCTCCGTCAAGTTCAACCCAAGCATCCGTTACATTCTGCCGAGACTTTTTGAGCATTAACATTACATCAATGCTGGAGCACCCGCCCAAACCCAACAGCAACATTTCCATGGGCCTAATGCCGTGATCAAGCCCACCATCCGCTGAGCCTGAATCCATCACAACGGCATGACCAGAAGGCGATTCACCGATGAACGTCATATCACCAGCCCATTTAACCCGTGCTTTTTTGGCCATTTTTCCCGTTCCTACATTGAAGCTGTTATCTAAAAGTACACAGGGCTTTTAACCGGCACAGAGTTTGCAATCAAGGTTAACAGAGTACCGTGGCAATTTTACCATTGATGCAACCAACAGTAGTTACAAGTACTCGTTGGTAACCTTTTATTAAAACATGCCACATAGTATCCGATTCGTTAGCCCTAACGTAGAGAATAGACATGTACCACCTGGTGTATATTAGTGATAGAAATCAAGGAGATGCTCAAGACATGGAGCATTTTGTAAACCTTGCCTCTAACTTTAACGAAGAGCATAATGTCACCGGTGCCCTGTGGTTTAACGACTTGGAATTCGTCCACCTGATGGAAGGAGACACGACTGATTTGGAAGTAGTGTATAATTTTGTCACTGATTCAATCACACATGACAGCGTTAAATTGGTATGCATAAAAAAATGTGGCCGGCGGTTTTTTGGTGACTGGACAATGGCCAGCTTTGGCGAGAAAACACACAGTGGCCAAATCGCACAACAATTTGGCACCAGCAGCTGTTTTCAGCCACGCAAACTCCCTGCTGATCGGCTGATAAACCTACTGTATTTCCTAGAGGAAGAACGTAAAAAAAGCGCAGATAACGCCATCTGCTAAGTGCGATGCCTCAGCATACTACCCTTTACCAAAAAAAATAACATCATCGCCAAGTTGCCATTTGCTCTGTTTTGCCATGACGCCCTTAAAAGGATT